>JABHXS010000140.1 GCA_018657165.1 Nitrosomonadales bacterium | reverse complement strand
TATTTATCTAAGTTACGGTACTTATCAAATGAGCCGTAAAAAAATGAATGATGGGTACAAAATAAAATATGAACTAATAAGTAATTTTGATTCATTTATGATTAATGATATTTCTGTATCACCCATACCAGTCCCTCATGACGCTAGAGAGCCATTTCAATATAGGTTTGATTATCAGGACAAAAGTTTAGCAATCATCACAGATTTAGGACAAATTACAAAGCATGTCGTAGATAAATTATCGATGATAAATTTACTTGTACTTGAATTTAATCATGATGAAGAAATGCTTATGAGTTCTGATTATCCTGACTCGCTGAAAAAAAGAATTAATGGGCAGTATGGGCATCTTGAGAATAAAGAATCATTGAAGCTTTTATCTTCTGTAAATCATTCTGGACTTAAGTGGGTAGTGGCCGCACATCTAAGCAAGAAAAACAATCAAATAGAACTTGTTAAGAAAATGATATTTGAAATAGTAGATAAACATAATTCAAATGTTGGTGTAATAGATCAATATTTAGGATTAGAATGGATCTCAACATAAAAAAATTTAAATAAAATATGTATAAATTTGCAAGATTCTTTTTATTTTTACTTAATCCTGAATTAGCCCATCATATATCAATGAGGGGTTTGAAGCTTGCCTGTTTTTTTGGTTTGTTAGGAAATAAAAAAGTAATAGCCTCTAAACCAAAGAGCATCATGGGGCTCAGATTTCCAAATAAGGTTGGGCTTGCAGCGGGCTTAGATAAAAATGCAGAATATATAATTCCACTTTCTAAACTTGGATTTGGGTTTATTGAGGTAGGAACAGTGACCCCTAGAAGTCAGCCGGGAAATAAAAAACCTCGCTTGTTTAGATTGATTGAAGATGAAGGCATTATAAATAGATTTGGTTTTAATAATGTTGGTATTGATCAATTTATTAAAAATATCAAAAAGGCAAAGTTCAAAGGAATATTGGGAATAAACATAGGGAAAAATTATGACACGCCTAATGATAAAGCAGTTGAGGATTATTTAATATGTTATAGAAAGGCATATCCTTATGCAGGATATATTGCAATAAATGTATCATCACCAAATACTAAAAACTTACGTAAGTTACAAGGCAATGAACATCTTGAAATACTATTGAAGGCATTGAATAAAGAACAAAAAATCTTGCATAAGAGATTTAAAAAATTAGTACCATTTGTAGTTAAGATTTCCCCAGATAACTCTAAAAAACAGTTAGATTCGATAGCAAAATTACTTATAAAATATAATGTAGACGGAGTTATTGCGACAAATACAACAGTTGAAAGAGAAGGAATTTTATCTTCAAAGTATATTAATGAGGAGGGAGGGTTGTCAGGGGGCCCATTAAATAAAAAATCTACCAATGTTATTAAACATCTTAATAAGAGTTTAAATGGGAAGATACCCATTATCGGCGTTGGCGGAATAATGACGGCAGATGATGGGGTAGAAAAGATAAATAATGGGGCGTCATTAATTCAAATTTATTCCGGACTTATTTTTAAAGGGCACCGGCTTGTAGATGAACTATGTAAAGCAATTAGATAGAGAAGGCCAACAAAGACCATTTCTATTTTCTTATCGTAGATGCCCTTATGCCATAAGGGCTAGGATGGCATTGATAGCTTGTGAAATAGATTTTGATATTTATGAGATATCACTAAAAGACAAACCTAAGCAAATGTTAGAACTGAGCCTTAAGGGAACTGTCCCAGTTTTCATTTACAACGAAATGGTCTTGGATGAAAGTTTAGATATTATGAACTGGGCAAAAGAGCAAAAAAAAAATACACTCATTGAAATAAATCCGGCTGACGAGAGGCTAGTTAAAAAAATAATAGAAGCTAATGATGGGGAATTTAAAAATAAATTAGATTTGTATAAATACACAAGTAATAAGGACATTACTTTAAAAATAAAATACAGAAAAGATTGTGAGATTTATATAAAAAGTCTTAATGAAAAGTTAGAAACACAAGAATATCTGCTATCAAATAAATTCGGTTATTTAGATATTGCAATTTTTCCATTCATACGACAATTTTTTAATGTAGATTTGAAGTGGTTTGAAAGCAATCCGTACAAAAGCTTGAAAAATTGGGTAGAAAGAATAAGTGATTCTGAATTATTTAACCAATCAATGCAAAAACCAGATAGCTAAACAGAGGCCTTCTCATTTTCTTTGATATTAAGAATAATTTTCTCTTTTTCATCAATATCAATTTCAACTTCACCACCGTTGGTCAATTTACCAAAAAGAAGTTCATCAGCAAGTGCTTTTCTTATTGTATCCTGGATAAGTCTGGCCATAGGTCTTGCCCCCATCTGCTCATCAAAACCAGACCTTGCAAGATAATTTTTTAATTCTTGTGTGAATGAAGCATCCACTTTTTTATCATGTAATTGTGTTTCTAGCTGAATTAAAAATTTATCTACAACTTTTAAAATTATCTTATTGTCTAGCGACATAAATGAGACTGTCGCATCAAGTCTATTTCTAAATTCCGGTGAAAAGACTTTCATAATCTCAGCATTCTCATCTCCACTCGCTTTGGTTTGAGTAAAGCCAAAATTTGATTTTGATAGTGCTTCAGCACCAGCATTGGTCGTCATAATAATCGTAACATTTCGGAAATCTGTTTTACGGCCATTACTGTCAGTTAAAATACCATTGTCCATAACTTGAAGAAGAATATTAAATATATCAGGGTTTGCTTTCTCAATTTCATCAAGCAAAAGAACAGCATAAGGATTTTTATTGACTTGTTCTGTTAGAATACCCCCTTGGTCGTAGCCTACATATCCGGGAGGAGCACCTATAAGCTTAGAAACAGAGTGACGCTCCATATACTCACTCATGTCAATTCTAATTAGTTCGATCCCCAACGTATATGCGAGCTGTCTTGCAACCTCAGTTTTACCAACCCCTGTTGGGCCGCTAAACAAAAAGCTTCCAATAGGTCTATCTATTGGACCAATTCCACTTCGTGACATTTTTATTGCATTAGAAAGTGTTTCAATAGCTTTATCTTGACCAAATATGACCGCTTTTAAATCTCTTTCAAGGTTCTTCAGAGAATTTCTATCATCTTTATTTATATTTTTAGCAGGTATTCTAGCAATCTTGGCAATAACGTCTTCGATTTCTTTTGAACCAATATTCTTCTTTTGTTGAGCTTTAGGTAAAATTCTTTGGGCTGCACCTGCTTCGTCAATAATGTCGATTGCTTTATCAGGCAAGCGTCGGTCATTTAAAAATTTTGCAGATAATTCTGCGGCGCTGACCAGCGCATTATTTGTAAATTTTACACTATGGTGAGTTTCAAAATGAGATTTCAAGCCCTTAAGAATTTCAATAGTATTTTTAATTGTGGGTTCTTCAATATCTATTTTTTGGAATCGCCTTGTTAAAGCATGATCTTTTTCGAAGACAGATCTAAACTCTTGATAGGTTGTAGCTCCAATACATCTAATATTCCCTCTTGCTAAAGCGGGCTTTAAGATATTTGACGCATCCAAAGTCCCTCCGCTTGCAGAACCAGCACCAATAATAGTATGAATTTCATCGATAAATAATATAGAATTTTTTTGTTCCCCAAGCTGCTTTATAACTGTTTTTAACCTCTGTTCAAAATCTCCTCGGTATTTTGTACCAGCAATAAGCGCACCAAGATCAAGTGAATATATAGTCATATCTTCTAGGACAGCAGGAATACTTTTATCAACAATTTTTTTCGCTAAACCTTCAGCAATTGCGGTTTTCCCCACGCCTGCTTCACCCACAAGAAGGGGATTGTTTTTTCTGCGTCTGCATAAGATTTGAACTACTCTCTCAACCTCAGTTTCTCTTCCAATTAAGGGATCAATTTTACCTTCGCTGACAAGTTTATTTAGATTAACGGTATAGGTTTCTAAACCTTTATTTGTTTTGGCTTGAGATTCAGGAGTTTCTTGTGCCGCTTCTTTTTGATTATTTTCCGTAGTTTTGGCGATACCATGAGCTATAAAATTAACTACATCAAGCCTAGCTACTCCTTGTTGGTGGAGGAAATAAACTGCATGAGAGTCCTTCTCGCCAAAAATAGCAACTAATACGTTGGCTCCAGTTACCTCTTTTTTCCCAGATGATTGAACATGAAGCATCGCTCTTTGTATAACTCTTTGGAAGCCCAAAGTGGGTTGTGTATCAACTTCCTCTTTTCCAGAAACTTTTGGCGTATGCTCTTCAATATGACCTGCAATATTCTCTCTGAGCTTCTCAAGGTTGGCGCCACATGAATTAAGCACCTCTGAGGCTGACGGGTTATCAAGCATAGCAAGTAACAAATGTTCAACAGTAATTAACTCATGACGCTTCTGTCGAGCATCCATAAAAGCCATATGTAAACTTACTTCTAATTCTTGTGCAATCATAATTTAACTATATCTTTTCTAAAATACATTGCAAGGGGTGCTGAGATTCTTTTGATAAATTTAATACTTGATTCATCTTTGTCTCAGCAATCTCCAACGGATAGGTACCACAAATACCAATTCCTTCAGTATGTATTTGAAGCATAATTTTAGTGGCTTCATCATAAGATTTTTTAAAAACCTTTTGGATAACATCAACTACAAATTCCATAGGAGTGTAATCATCATTCAGAAGTATTACTTTATAATTTTTTGGTAGTTTCGGTTTTAGTTGAGATTTTTTTTCTATTGTTTCTTCCAGTTGATGGGGTTTAGTATTCATACTTTATTATAAGGAATTATTTGTAAATTTTTACTTTCTTGATTTTTTGTCCATATATATTAATAATTTCAAATTTGGTTTCATACATTTTGAAGCTCGTATTTGTATCAGGGATATTTTCAAGGAATTCAATGATAAGCCCACTAATTGTAATCGGGCCATTAGTAGGTAACTTCAGGTTCAATTTTTTATTAAGATCTCTTATTGAAATTGCACCATCAATAATCCAACCATCCTTCTCAGTTATTATTTTTGAAAGCTTAGAGGGTATATCCATATTAAATTCTCCTATTATTTCTTCAAGCAAATCCTCTAAAGACACCAAGCCTAAGAAGTCTCCATGCTCATTTACAATAAGCCCTTTTTTTTCTTGGTTATCTTGAAAATATTGAATTTGTTTATAGATGGTTGTGCCAGATGGAATAAAATAAGGTGGATCTATTAATTTTTTAAGCGCCTCATGCGTGATGCGCTCTCTTTTATCTTTAACAATTAGCTTCAATAATTTTTTTGAATCAATAACCCCTATAATTTCATCATTATTTTTTACTACCATTTGTCGATAATTAGAGTTGCTGATTTTTTCAAGAATCTCATCAATTGATTGTTTAAGATGAACAGCCTCTACGTTAGTATGCGGCATCATAACCTCATCAATAGTGACTTCATTTAAATCAATTAAATTTAAGAAAATAGATTTATTTTTTTGGGGAATAAATGTACCAGATTCACTAATTATGCTTTTTAATTCATCCATATTGATCAAGTCTTTTTGATTAAAGTTTGTTTTGATGTTTACGAGTTTCAAAAATCCTAAAACAAAAAAATTCAAAAATAAAACTATGGGATAAAAAACCTTCAACAGTGGGTAGAGTATAAAGCTACAAAAGGGGGCTAACTTTTCCGGGTGGGCTGCTCCAATGACTTTTGGGGATATTTCACTAAAGATAACAATTATAAATGTGGTAATGATTGTCCCAACAAAGATGATACTTTCTTGAGTGCCAAAAAATTCAACAACAATGAGTGTTACAAGTGCGGCAGCTGCTGCATTTGCAAAGTTATTACATAGTAAAATAACACTAAGCAATTTATCTGTTTCATTTAATAGTTTTACAGCAAGCTTTGCACCAACGTTACCCTGCTTGCTCAGGTGCTTAAGTCGATATCTATTAACAGACATTAGGCTAGTTTCAGATATTGCGAAGAATGCAGAAAGCACTAAAAGGATAGTCAAAAGACCAAGCTGAAAATTTATATTAAAATCCATAAGACTGTAATTTATTTATTTTTCTGCTTTGACATCAACAACCGCAAGGTTGGATTGGTTTGTTCCTAGCCATATTGCTAAAGGGCAACCCACCATGATTGAAGAGTAGATGCCAAATAAAATTCCTATTGTTAAAGCAATTGAAAAATTATGTAAAATCTCCCCACCAAAAATTAACATACATATTACAACTGTTTGAGTAGATAGGTGTGTCATTATTGTTCTCGACATAGTTCGGGTAATTGCATTATCCACAACCTCAATAACTGAAGATTTTCGCATTATTCTAAAATTTTCTCTTACTCGATCGAAAACAACAACTGACTCATTTACAGAGTACCCTAAAACTGCCAATACAGCTGCAAGAACTGTCAGATTAAACTCCCACTGAAAAAATGCAAAAAACCCTAAGATAATTACAACATCATGCATATTAGCTACGATTGCTGCCACAGCAAATCTCCACTCAAAACGAAGCCATAAGTAAAGCATAATTCCTATGCCAACAAAGAGAATTGCTAGAGCACCATCCTCATATAGTTCGTCACCCACTTGGGAGCCAACCGACTCAACCCTTTCAATTTTTACTACTGGGTCTGATTCTTTTAATGTTAATGTAATTTTTTCTGATAGATCGGCAATTGATAAATTTTCAACCACGGGAAGCCTTATTAGAACGTCACTACTTGTCCCAAAATTCTGAACTTGTGCTTCTGGTAAATCAATTTTTTTAAGTGTAGTACGGATTTCTTCAAGATTTGCTGCTTGAGGATAACTCAATTCCATCAAGGTTCCTCCAGTAAAATCAACCCCTAAGTTTAATCCGCGGGTAACTAGAAATAAAATTGAAGCAATAAAGATGGAAGTAGAAATAATCGCAGAAATTTTTCTAAATTTCATGAAGGGGACATCTGTCTTTACTCGAAAAATTTCCATAATTTAATTATTGTCTATTTTGAAGATCTCACCTATAGAGATTTTTTTAATTGTTCTTTTGTTTCCGTATATGTAATTTACGATACCTCTAGATACAAAGATAGCGCTATACATTGAGGTTAAAATACCGAGAACAAGAACCACAGCAAAACCTTTGATTGGTCCTGAACCAAACATAAACAATGCAAGCCCGGCAATCATGGTAGTAATATTTGAGTCAAGTATAGTGCCCCATGCTTTATCGTAGCCTTGACTTATGCTTTTTTGAGGGGGCATACCGTTTCTAATTTCATCCCTTATACGTTCGTTAATAAGAACATTAGCATCAATGGCCATTCCAATTGTAATCGCAATGGCAGCAAGTCCAGGGAGTGTTAATGTAGCTTGTAGGGCAGATAATAATGCCGTCAAGAATAATAAATTTACTGATAAGCCAATTACAGAAACAACACCGAAAAACATATAGTACGCAACCATTAAAATAACTATAGCTGCAAAACCCCAGATTGTGGAATTAACACCGCGAGCTATATTTTCTTTTCCCATGCTAGGACCAACCGTTCTTTCTTCAACTATTTCCATTGGGACTGAAAGGGACCCAGCTCTTAAAAGCAATGAAATATCAGTAGATTCTTGAGCACTTTCCATGCCGGTAATCATGACATTGCCCCCACCGATTTCACTTTTAATTTTTGGAGCAGTAATAACTTCTGTGTAGTTTTTTTCAATAAGTAAAAGCGCAATTCTTTTACCTACATTTGCTCGGGTAACTTCTTTAAAAATATTTGTTCCAATGGAGTCTAAGTCAAGATAAACGACTGATTGCCCTGTCAGTTGATCGACACCCGGTGACGCATCCTCTAATCTCTCGCCGGTTAGAATAACTTCTTTTTTAACCAGAATTGGATTGCCAGAGCGATCATAGTAAAGCTCTATTCCAGGAGGAAGCTGTCCATTCTCAGCTTTTTCAATGGTAGCGGGATCTGACCTTTCTTCAGCAACCATTCTCATTTCTAAAATTGCGGTTCTGCCTATAATTTCTTTTGCTTTTGCAGTATCTTGAACCCCAGGCAGCTGAACTACAATTCGATCTTTACCTTGTTGCTGAATAATTGGCTCAGCGACACCTAGCTCATTTACTCTGTTATGTAATGTTTCTAGATTTTGTTTAAGAGCAAAATTAACATTTTCTTCATCTGTATATTGATTATTTTTAACTTTTAAGATGAATTCATTAGTGCTTTTAATTTCTGAAAAATTAAATGCCTCAGTTTCTTTTGCAGGACCCTTCCCACCGAATATTGAACGACCAGCACCTTGATCTCTGATAATATTTTTTGCTTTATTTAATGAATCTTCAGATTTAAATTTTAATTGAATATAATTATTAATTACCTTTGAA
The DNA here is from genome assembly GCA_018657165.1 of Nitrosomonadales bacterium. Taxonomy (GTDB): domain Bacteria; phylum Pseudomonadota; class Gammaproteobacteria; order Burkholderiales; family Methylophilaceae; genus BACL14. The sequence goes on along the minus strand of JABHXS010000140.1, from coordinate 3,199 downwards.
TCATAGTATTTAACATTTTCTTTTTGTAAGGATTTTCTTACATTTATTAAAAAGCCATCGTTCTTTTTTTCTGATAGTTTTGATAAATCAAGCTGCATTAGAAAATGAACGCCACCGCGAAGGTCGAGGCCTAAGTACATCGGAAGGGCTCCAAGGTTGGATAGCCAGGCCGGAGAGTTAGAAATAAGGTTAAGTGCCACAACAAATTTTTTGCCTAAACTTTTTTCTATGACTTGCTTTGCATTTAGTTGATCACTTGCCTCCTTAAACTTGACTTTTATATCAGTATTTTCAAAAGAAATACCTATATTTTGGATATTGGCTTTATTAAGAGACGATTCAACCGCTCTTAATGTTGACGAATCAATAGTCTCACCTGCTTTGACAGGCATAACCTGTACTGCAAAGGACTCTCCATAAAAATTTGGCGTGACATATAAAAAGCTTAATCCTATTGATAAAAGGATTAATATATATTTCCAACTAGCATATTGATTCATTTAAATAAACTTAAACAATTTATATTGATTTAATTGTTCCCTTAGGAAGTAAGGCTTGAATTGTTTGTTTTTGTATTTTAATTTCTGAATTGGCATTCACTTCGATAATAGCAAATTGATCATTTAGCTTAGTTATTTTTCCTAATATCCCCCCGCTGGTTGAGACTTCATCTCCAACTTTTAGAGCCTCCAACATAGCTTTAACTTTTTTTGCTTGAGCCATTTGAGGCCTAATCAGCATAAAATAAAATAAAACAAAAATAATAATGAATGGTAAAAAACCTGATAGCGCTTCGTTCACGATGTGATTCCCTTAAAAAAACATGATTTTATCACAAGAAAGGGCTCTATTCATTAACCTTCCTTTTTTTTATAAATGCTGCTTTAAAAGCTTTAAATCTCTGATTTTCAATTGCTTGACGTGCATCATTCATCATATTTTTATAAAAATGTAAGTTGTGTATGGTGTTGAGTCTAGATACAAGCATCTCTCCAATTTTATAAAGATGGTGTAGGTAGGATTTTGTAAAATTTTGGCAGGTGTAGCATTTACATTCAACATCTATTGGGCTTAAATCATTTTTATATTTTGAATTTTTTAATTTGACGTCACCATGACTAGTAAAAAGCATGCCATTTCTTGCATTTCTAGTAGGCATAACACAATCAAACATATCTATTCCATTTTCTATGGCATTTAGTATATCTTCTGGCGTACCAACCCCCATAAGGTAGCGTGGTTTTTCTATGGGCATTTTGGGACCAATAAAGTTAGTAATTTTTGCCATCTCTTCCTTTGGCTCTCCAACCGAAAGCCCACCGATAGCATAACCATCAAAGCCTATGGAAGTGAGTTCTTTTAAGGACTCTTCTCTAAGATCTTTAAACATTCCCCCTTGAATAATTCCAAATAATGCATTTTTACTTCCCTCAAATGAAACTTTACTTCTATACGCCCAATCATTACTGAGTAACATTGATTTTTTTGCTTCATCATAGGTTGCTGGATAAGGGGTGCATTCATCAAAAATCATTGCAATATCTGAGTTAAGTATTTTTTGTATTTTCATTGATTCTTCAGGACCCATAAATTTTTCATCTCCATTTATTGGAGATCTAAAAGTTACGCCCGCTTCTGAAATCTTTCTCATCTTTCCTAGACTCCAGACCTGAAAACCACCAGAATCAGTTAATATTGGGTTATTCCAGCTAATAAACTCGTGTAGACCTTTATGTTTTTTTATCACGTCAAGGCCTGGACGTAACCAAAGATGAAAAGTATTACCAAGGATTATTTCAAAATTTGTTTCTTCCAATTCTTTAGGCGCTAGTGATTTAACAGCACCATAAGTTCCTACGGGCATAAAAACAGGGGTGTGAACTTCACCATGTGCTGTTTTTAAAAGTCCTGTTCGTGCGTGATCATCTTGATTTTGTAATTCAAATTTCATAAAGCGCTTGGCTGAACTAAATAAGTGAACTTAATATTATAAATTAATAAGTGTTAAACGATGATTATTCCTTGATTGTAGGATAAAATCGATAAATATATGAAAATTAAAATAAAAAATAAAAAAAAGGATATTTTAGGAAAAAAAGGCTTTTATCTCCTTCCTAATATTTTTACTACGGCCTCCTTATTTGCAGGCTTCTATGCTATCGTTCAGGCGATGAATGGCGCATTCGATCATTCGGCCATTGCAATTTTTATCGCTCTTATTTTAGATGGACTTGATGGAAGAGTCGCAAGACTTACTAACACAGAAAGTGATTTTGGAGCAGAATACGATAGCTTGTCAGATATGGTCTCATTTGGGGCTGCACCAGCATTGGTGATATATGTATGGGCATTAAATCCTCTAGGTAAGCTTGGCTGGATCGTTGCTTTTATTTATTGTGCCTGCGCGGCATTCAGACTGGCTCGCTTTAATGTAAAGTTAGACATAGAAAATAAGAAATATTTCTCAGGTTTACCATCACCAGCAGCAGCCACATTGCTTGCAAGTTTTATTTGGATATCGTTTGATAATGGTATCAATGGAAATGATATATTTTTAGGCTTTTTTCAAATGCAATGGTTTGCGCTTGTTTTAACCTTTTTTTCAGCATTAGCAATGGCATCTGATTTAAAATATTACAGCGGTAAAAACCTTAACTTTAGAAAGAGCCAGCCTTTCATTGCCATTTTAATTATTGTTATAATTTTTGGCGTCATATCGCATAACCCAGCCGAAATAATTTTTTTAATTACACTTTTATATGTTTTATCTGGGCCTTATAGCTATTTGCAAACAAAGAAACTTTCAAATTATATTAATTTTTAAATCAGAAAAGTTATGAACGAATTAATTATTTTTGACACAACGCTTCGTGATGGAGAGCAAAGTCCGGGGGCTTCTATGACCCAGGAAGAGAAATTGAGGATTGCTAAGCAACTAGAAAAGCTAGGCGTAAATGTGATAGAGGCAGGATTCGCTGCAGCTAGCCCAGGAGATTTTAGCGCTATAAATGCTATCTCACAAATAATCGATAAATCAACTGTTTGTTCCTTAGCGAGGGCGCTTGAAAGTGATATAGAAAAAGCAGGAAAAGCTGTTCAGTTAGCAAAATATAAAAGAATCCATACTTTCATTGCTACAAGCAAGATACATATGGAAAATAAATTAAGAATGAGTCCGGATCAGGTTTTAAAGAGAGCT
>JABHXS010000103.1 GCA_018657165.1 Nitrosomonadales bacterium | reverse complement strand
TTATAAATTAATTTTAATCTTTAGTATTCTTGCTACCGTAATAATGGCTTTGGCAGATACAAGCTTTCTAGCCCTTATAAAAAAAGTAACAGATGAAGGTTTTATTGGTAATTCTGACAATCAGGTTAGTTTAATTCCATTCATTCTTATCTTTATCGTTTTAATTAGAGCCTCAGCAAGATTTATCTCTTCTTATTCAATGAGGTGGGTTGCAAGAAAGACTGTGCAAAGCTTACGCTATGATATTTTTGATAATTTAATGAAGCTACCAATAAATTATTTCGATAGCAATGCAACTGGTGTTTTAGTATCTAAAATTACGTATGAAACAGAGCAGCTACAATATATCATAACAAAATTGACCATTGATACTCTAAGGGACTGTATTACTATTATTGCTGTTGTTAGCTACATGTTTTATTTAAATTGGTTGTTAGCAATTTTTGTAATAATAATCTTACCAATTGTGGGATATTTTATAAAAAAAATTATTCCCAAACTAAGAAATGCCGCAAAGGAGTCTCAAGGTTTAATGGGGGATATAACTAGAATTGCTGAGGAGGCAATCTCTGGGCAGAGAATAGTAAAAATTTTTGGCGCCTCAAAATATGAAAGAGAAAGATTTAGCAAAGTAATTAGCCGCAATCGTCAAATGGGCACAAAGTTAGCCCGACTAAGCGCCACTAATGGCCTAATTATAGAAATTATTTTAGGGCTTTTATTAGCAGGTGTTTTGCATTACTCGTTAACAAACTTATCATCTGGTGAATTTATTGCATTTATTGGGGCGGTTGTCTTAATCATGACCCCTATTAAAAGGTTAACAGCCTTGAATGAACAAATGCAAATTGGCTACGCTGCTGCAGTTAGTGTTTTTTCAGTAATGGATGAAAAAAAGGAAAAAGATTTAGGGGGAATTAATTTAAAAAAGGTTATAGGTAAATTGGAATTTACTAATGTAAGTTTCTCATATCCAAAAGGGAATAAACCCGTTTTAACTAATATTAATATTAATATTAAAGCTGGAGAAAAAATTGCTTTAGTTGGTAAGTCTGGTGGAGGAAAAACAACACTTCTCAACTTGATTCCAAAATTTTATGATGTAAGTTCAGGTTTTGTAAAGTTAGATGATGTCGACATAAATACAATTTCACTAAATTCATTAAGAAAAAGTCTTGCATTGGTAAGCCAGGACACAATTTTATTTAATGACACAATTTATAATAATATTGCATATGGGAATTTAGATTCGGTTTCTATAGAAAAAGTTAAAAAAGCAGCTAAAGCAGCAAATGCTTTGGAGTTCATTAACAAACTTCCCAATGGTTTTAATCATATTATTGGTGATAGAGGAGTTCGTTTATCTGGGGGACAAAAACAAAGAATAGCCATTGCACGCGCAATATTAAAAAATGCACCTATCCTATTACTGGATGAAGCTACTTCAGCACTTGATTCTGAATCAGAACGATTAGTTCAGGCGGCACTTGACAATCTAATGGCTAACAAAACATCTATTGTTATTGCTCACCGCCTGAGCACAATAAGAAATGCTGATAAAATTATTGTGATGGATCAGGGAAGGATAGTTGGTGAAGGAAAACATAATACTTTAATTAAAAATAATAAATTTTATTTGAAGATTTATAAAAAAGGTTTTGCGTAAGTTGATATCAATCGATCAGATTTTTAATAAGCAATATTATATAAAATCAAACTGGATTTACCTTCTTATTCCTTTAGGCGCAGTGTTTTATTTAATAAACATATTAAGAACTTATTTGTATGACAAAGGTTTTTTAAAAAAATATAAAATTAAGGTGCCAGTTATTATTGTTGGAAATATCACTCTTGGCGGTACAGGCAAGACACCTTTAGCGTTAAACCTTATTACAAAATTTATAAATAAAGGTCTACAACCCGCACTAATATCAAGAGGGTATGGTGGCAATAAAAAAAATATCACGGAAGTTCTTGAAACTACAAATGTCAGAATAGTTGGGGATGAAGCATTATTAATAAAAACCAAGAGCAAAATCCCAGTTTTTGTTGGTAAAGACAGAGTAAGTGCCGCTAAAAAATTACTTAATAAATATCCAGAAACCTCAATAATTATTTCTGATGATGGATTACAACATCTTAAATTAGCAAGAGATTATGAGATTATAGTTATTGATTCAAAAAGAAAATTTGGAAATGGCTTTTTATTTCCCGCAGGGCCTCTAAGAGAAAATAAAACAAGGCTAGGGAAGGTAGACGCAATTGTGATTAAGGGTGAAAACAATAACCCAAAATTCTACCAAATGAAATATATCACCAAGTGTTTAAAAAATTTAAAAACAGGTAAGAAAATAAAGTTTAAGGATCTTCAGAATAAGAATGTTGTCGCAATTACTGCTATCGGGAACCCTGAAAGTTTTTTTTCAACTTTAATTGACAATGGCTTAGAATTTAAAAAAATTATTTTTAACGATCACTATTTGTTTAAGAAAAGCGATTTTGTTAAATATGAAGATTGCAATATAGTTATGACTGAAAAAGATGCTATTAAATGCAAACAGTTCGCAACAAAAAATTTTTGGATTATTCCTTTAGAAACAGAAGTAGATGAAAATTTATTTTTAAATATATTAAAAAAAGTAGCATAAATTATGGATAAAGAATTACTTAAAATTTTGGTTTGCCCAGTCACAAAAGGACCGTTAGTTTACGATAAAGATAAAAATGAGCTTATTTCTAAATCTGCAAAATTAGCATATCCGATTAAAGATGATATTCCAATTTTGCTAGAGGATGAAGCAAGAAAAATAAAATGATTTTTTATCAATTATGAGCTTCAAAGTTATTATACCTGCAAGATTAAATAGTTCTCGACTCAAAGAGAAGGTATTGATTGAGATAAATGATATGCCAATGGTTATTCATGTTGCACAAAGAGCAAGCTTATCTGGTGCAGAACAGGTTGTGATTGCAACAGATGATAAAAAAATAGTTGATATAGCTGGGCATTATAATTTCCAATCAGTAATGACTGACAAAAACCATCTTTCTGGGACTGACAGATGTTTAGAGGTTGCAGAGTCTATGAAATGGAATGATAAAGAGATTATTGTGAATGTTCAGGCTGATGAACCTTTAATTGAACCAAAGCTCATTGATTTGCTTGCCAAAAATATTATTGAGGGTCAGTCAGATTATGTTACTGCATGCAGTAAGTTTAATTCATATAAAGAATTTATAAATCCAAATAACGTAAAGGTTATTTTGGATAACAATTCAAATGCTCTTTATTTTAGTCGAAGCCCTATTCCATATTCACCATCTTCAGATTTGTTCACTAATGATTATGCTTTTCATCATTTAGGTATTTATGCTTATAGAGTAAGTGTGCTTAGGGAATTTTGTAGTTTTTCAATTTCTAATATCGAAAGGATTGAGAGGCTTGAGCAACTCAGAGCACTTTCAAATAATTTGCAGCTAAAGGTGACCCCTTATGATGGCAAGCCAATAAAAGGAGTAGATACTCTTGAAGACCTTGAATTTGTTAAAGAAGTATTATCAAATCAATAACTTCTAAATTGCATCGTCACCTTTTTCACCTGTTCTAATTCTAATAACTTCATTAACATCAGTAACAAAAATTTTCCCATCTCCAATTTTACCCGTATGAGCAACTTTTATGATTGTTTCTACAGCTTTATCAAGTAAGGAGTCACTAACAATAAGGTCTAGCTTTACCTTAGGGAGGAAGTCCACAACATATTCAGCACCTCTATACAATTCTGTATGACCTTTTTGCCTGCCAAAGCCCTTAACCTCAGTTGCAGTTAATCCCATGATTCCAATTTCAGATAATGCCTCTCTTACCACATCTAATTTAAATGGTTTGATAATTGCTTCAATTTTTTTCATTTTTTGCCCCTAAAAAATTACAATTGGAATTTATTTGTTATAGGATAGCGCCGATCTTTACCAAATGCCTTTGATGTTATTTTTGGCCCTGGCGCAGACTGCCTTCTCTTAAACTCATTGTTCTTGATTAATTTTACAACTTTTTTCACCAATTTTGCAGAGAAACCAAATTTAATTAAATCTTTTTCGCTAAAGTTTTTTTCAATATGAAGGTCAATTATTTTATCTAAAACCTCGTACTCTGGAAGTGAGTCTTGGTCTATTTGATTTTTTGAAAGCTCTGCTGAAGGAGCTCTATTGATTATTCTTTGTGGAATAATGATTTCTTTATAGTTTATTTCATTTGCAATTTTGTAAACCATTGTTTTAGGAACATCCTTCAAAACTGAAAAACCTCCAACCATATCACCATATATTGTTGAGTATCCAACAGCCATTTCACTTTTATTTCCTGTAGCTAGCACCATACCTTTAAATTTATTTGCATACGCCATCAATATCATACCTCTTATCCTTGCTTGAATATTTTGTTCAGTAATATCCTCGTTTAATCCAACAAAGTCATCCTTGAGTGTCTCATCAAAAAGTTTAACGTGTTTCTTAATTGGAATAATCTTGTAATCTACTGCTAGGATAGTTGCGAGTTTTTTAGCGTCTTCAAGGCTCATTTTTGATGTAAATTCACTAGGCATCATGATGGCTGTTATATTTTCTTTTTTTATCACTTTTGAAGCAATAAATAGGACTACAGCGGAGTCTATACCCCCAGAAAGCCCAAGAAATACTTTTTTTATAGAATTCTTCTCTATATAATCTTTCATAGCGAGTATGAGGCCGTTGAGTAGGTTATATATAAGATATTTTTCTGAGCTTGAAGAGTCTCTTAAGGCAACCGGATCATTTAAAATTTTTCTATGAAATGGAAATTTTTCACATATTTTTTTTATTTCTACATTGTTGCTACTTGAGAAATCGACAATAATATTTTTACTAATAAATTGCCCTGATAAAAAAGATAAATTATTTTTTTTCTGTTTTTTTGGTTTTGTAATAAATGAATTACCATCAAATAATAACTCATCCTGTCCCCCAACACAGTTCAAATAAATTAAGTTTAGGCCTTGAAGTTTATCAATTCTATTTTGAATTATATTAATTTTATTTTTGGTTTTATTAAATTCATATGGTGATGCATTTACACATATTACATAGTCAGCATTAAGTTGATTTAATTCTTCAAGAGGACCATCTTCCCATATATCTTCACAAATAAGTAGTCCAAATTTCTTTCCTTTATGCTTAAAAAGTCCTGGTTTTCTGCCAGAGGAAAAATATCTTTTTTCATCAAATACCCCATAGTTTGGGAGTTTTTGTTTGTCATATGTTTTATTAATTTTTCCTTTGTATAATAAAGAAACAGAGTTAAAAAGTAGTTTATTTTTTCGCCTTGGATGCCCGATGATAATTTTTAGTTTTGGAAATTTTTTAGCTATCTCAATGAGAAAGTGATTACATTTATCTATAAATTCTTTTTCTAGAAGGAGGTCTTCTGGAGGATATCCACAAAGGCTTAACTCTGGGGTTACTAAAATTTCAGCACCATTTTTATTTGCAATTTCTGCATGTTTAATTATGAGCTTAGTGTTATATTTTAGATCACCTACTTTCGGGTTTATTTCTGCAAGACTAATCTTCATAAGTTAGTATTCACCACCTGCTGATCTAATTAAATCTACTATCGCTTTATTTTTAGTTTTCAGAGCATAAACGAGTGGTGAGAGACCATATTGATCAGTGACATTTATATCAACACCTTTTTCAATCAAAAATTTAACCACTTCAACAGATTCATTTTCAACGGCATATTGAATAATAGGGGTGCCTTCATCGTCCTTATGATTGATATTGGCTTTATGTTTAACTAATAGCTTAATCATTTCAATATAATCTTTTTTTACTGCCCACATCAATGGTGTCCATTCAAATTTATCAAGTGAGTCAACGTCAGGCTGATGTATTAACAAAAATTCAGTTGCTTCAATTTGATCTTTGTTAACACAATAAACTAGTGCTGATTTACCAAATTTGTCTTTAAGATTAAGTAATGCCCCATTTTTTATTAATATTTTTAGGGTAGGTACATTTCCACTTTTACATGCGAGCATTAATACAGTAATGGAAGATGAGTTTCTTGTATTTGGATTTACTCCTTTTTTAATAAGAAGGTCAAGTGTTTGATAATTCCCTGATGTTGCTGCCAGACCATAGGCAGTCCAACCATCTGGGTCGGTGATTGTTAGATCAGCATCATTATCGATTAGGAGTTTAACAATGTCACTGTAATTATTTTTAGATGCGTACATCAGCGCAGTCCAGCCATCCAATTCTTGTTTATTTACCTTGGCACCTTTTGATAATAAATATTTTGCTACTTCTACTTGATTTTTTCTTGAGGCATACATGAGGGCTGTTACTTTGTTTCCATCTTCAGTATTAGCATTGCCTCCACTTTCTATAATTGCTTTGACTGATTCAATATCCCCTTTAGATGAGGCGGTTAGAAGGTAAGGGATGTCCTCTGATTTAATTGAATAAGAAAATAAGATACAAATATATAACAAAATACTAATGATAATTTTCATTATTAGTTACCCAGGGCTTCCCTCATAGCGTCTCCCATTTGAGCCGGTGAGTGAGCAATTAAAACCCCTGCTTTTTCTAGTGCATCTATTTTACTTATTGCAGTTCCGGAATTACCAGAAATAATCGCACCTGCATGCCCCATTCTTTTTCCTGCAGGAGCAGTGACCCCTGCAATATAAGCAACTACAGGCTTTTTAATTTTATTTTTGATATATTCTGCTGCTAATTCTTCGTCTGTACCACCTATCTCCCCAACAAGAATAATACCTTCGGTTTCAGGGTCCTTCTCAAACATACTAAGGCACTCTATGAAGTTAATGCCTTTGATGGGGTCTCCACCAATACCTATACATGTTGATTGCCCATATCCAATTGATGTTGTTTGATGGACAGCCTCATATGTCAATGTTCCTGACTTAGAAATAATGCCAATTTTTCCTCGTTTGTGAATATTTGCAGGCATAATGCCAATTTTGCATTCATCTGGTGTAATGATTCCTGGGCAATTAGGACCAATTAAAATAGATTTATTTTCTTTAATTGTTTTTTTTACTTCTAACATTTCTAATATTGGAATACCCTCAGTAATACAAACAATTATCTCTATACCTGCATTACTCGCCTCTAAGATAGAATTGGCAGCAAATTTTGGTGGAACGTATATAACAGTTGCATCCGCATCTGTTTCTTTTTTTGCTTCCTCCACACTGTTAAAAACTGGGAGACCTAGATGGATTTGTCCACCTTTGCCTGGTGTAATCCCACCGACTAATTTTGTTCCATACTGAATTGATTGCTCGCTATGAAACGTACCCTGCCTCCCTGTGAAGCCCTGGCAAATAACTTTTGTATTTTTATTTATTAAAATAGACAAATTAGGCCTTTGAAAAAAGTACTGCCTGTTTAGCTGCATCACTCAAACTATCTGCAGAGGTAATATTAAGTTTACTTTGATCTAAGATTTTTTTACCTATTTCAACATTTGTACCTTCAAGCCTTACTACAATAGGTATTTTTATACCAACATCCTTTATAGCGGAAACAATACCATCTGCTATTAGATCGCATCTCATGATTCCACCAAAGATGTTTACTAAAACTACGCGCACATTTTTATCTGATAAAAGTATTTTAAATGCTTTACTGACAGTTTCAGCAGATGCACCTCCCCCAACATCAAGAAAATTTGCTGGGAGCCCACCTGAATGTTTTATTAAATCCATGGTCGCCATAGCCAGACCCGCCCCATTTACCATGCATCCTATTGTGCCTTCTAGGGCGATATAGTTAAGGCCAGCTCTATGTGCTTCAGCTTCTTTTTCATCCACCTGGGACCAATCAAAACTATCCCTTAGGGTTTCATGCTTAAAAAGGGCATTATCATCCAAGGATATTTTGCAATCGAGAGCAACTATTTTATTGTTTTTAGAAATAATTAGAGGGTTAACCTCCATCAGTGATAAATCCTTTTCTAAAAAAAGTTTGAATGCATTTTGTAAAAAGTTTTTAAATTCAAGATATGTTTCAATAGAAATCTTTAGTTTTTTCGACAGATTATTAATTTGTTGCTCTGTTGGAAATTCACCCACACTTATATATTCTTTAAAAATTAGATTTTCATTTTTTTTTGCGGTATCTTCAATCTCTGTCCCGCCTTCAGTTGAGCAAAGAATGATAATGGACTCAGTTTGCCTATCTATAAGTATAGAAAAGTAAAGCTCTCTTTCTATTGCTATTTTTTCTTCGACAAGGATTTTGTTAACGGGTTGGCCGTGGGGTAAATTTTGATAGGTTTTGAGCTTTGAACCAAGTTGATTAGAAATAAAATCCTCTGCATCTTTTAGGTTGTTAATTAACTCTACTCCTCCTGATTTGCCTCTACCTCCAGCATGAATTTGAGATTTAAAAACAAAAGCTGTATTTTTCTTTAAATGTAATTTAATGCTATCTGGTATTTGTGAGCTTATAATTTGACCATTAGGAATATCAATCTGATAAGATTTAAGTAACTTTTTTGATTGATATTCGTGTAAATTCATTGGGCTTTAATCTTGGAAAGTTACATGATATCAGAACCTTATAGGCTTGTAGATAAAAAAATAGCGCAGTTTACTACGCTATTTTTTTTATTTTAAATATTTAATTCTTAGAAACACACATCTTTTGAAGGGTTGCATCCATCATCTAATACACCAAGAGATAATAAATACTCAGCCATCTCATCATTACCCTGATCTTTCATCGCAAATATTAAGGATACTTCACCCTTAAGTTTTTTTTGTATGTCTATGCCATTCTCAGATAAAAATAGCACCATTTTTTTGTTATTATTAAAAGCTGCATGTATAAATGCATTCCAGCGTGTAACAGGATGAACATAATTTATGTTTGCGCCCTTTTTAACAAGATACTCTAAAACCTCTTGTTGATTTTTTGCCGCCGCCATTAGAAGTGGTGTCCATGCAAAATAAGCATCCTCAAGATTAAGGTTCATTGATTCCACATACATCTTTACGGTTTTAATATCTCCAGCCCCAACAGCGCCTGTAAACTCCATTTCTTGGTCGTCATTCAGTGCAAAAGTTAATGAAGAAAATACTAATGTACACAAAGCAACTAAAAATTTCATCGATTTCATAATTTATTCCTATGTATTAATTAAAGTGTTTACTGGCGTTGGCGAACATTCTATACCAAGGACCAAATTCTTTCCAATTTTTTGGATGCCATGAGTTTTGATCGGTTCTAAAAACCCTTTCAGGGTGGGGCATCATGATAGTAAATCTACCATTGTCACTTGATACACCTGTAATATTTTTGGCGCTGCCATTAGGATTATTCGGGTAGGATAAAGTTCCATTTTTGTCATGAAAGCCTAATGTAACTTGGTTAGTTTTTATTATTTGAGCTAGGTTATTATCATCAGAAAAACTAGCCCTTCCTTCTCCATGAGATACAACCACTGGAATAACACTTCCTGACATGCCATCAAAAAATAGTGAATTATTTTTTTTAACCTCAACTGACAAAAACCTTGCCTCAAATTGCTCAGATTCATTTTTTATGAATCTTGGCCATAAATCTGTACCTGGAATAATTTCTTTAATGTGGCTCATCATTTGACATCCGTTACATACACCCAAGGCAATTGTATTTTTTCTCTCAAAAAAAAGTTGAAATGCATGGCGAACTTTCTCGTTAAATAATATGGAATTTGCCCATCCTCTTCCAGCCCCCAAAACATCGCCATAAGAAAATCCTCCACATGCTGCCAACGCTTGAAATTCATTTAAATTTTTATTTCCATTGCTAATTTCTGACATATGAACATCAAAAGCGTCAAAGCCTGCATAATTAAAAGCTGCAGCCATTTCATTTTGACCATTGATGCCTTGCTCTCTTAAAATAGCAACCTTTGGCTTTGTTTTTTTTATATTTACGCCTTTTGGAATATCAAAATTGATTTTTGGTTGTATCCCTTGATAGGTATCATCCAGAATTAAATCAAATTCCTCTTTTGCAGTTTTTGGGTTATCACGAATAGATTGTATTTTATAGCTTGTTTCTGCCCATTCCTGTTGTAATTTCCCTCGTGAACTTTCAGCAATTAAATTTGATTCGGTATAAATATTTATAGACTGATCTTCATGTGGAGTTGCTATAACCCTTGCTATGAGCATTAATTTATCATTAATATAATTTAAAACTTCAGTAACGTCATCATTTAAAACCTGTATAACTGCACCCAGCTCTTCGTTGAATAAAAATTCAAGACTTGCATCTCCTGCTTTTAAATTTAAATCAAAGCCGCAGTGTCCAGCAAAAGCCATTTCCAGAATCGTAGTAATAACCCCACCATCAGAGCGATCATGGTACGCAAGAATTTTATTTTTTTTGTTTAAGCATTGAATGCCTTTAAAGAAATTTTTAATTAATTTTGGATCGTCTAAGTCGGGCACAGTTCCACCAGTGATATTGTTTACACTATTAAAACAGGAGCCTCCCATTCTGTTTTTATTGTTTCCAAGATCAATCAATATTAATGAGCTTTTTTCTATTGAGCTAAGCTGAGGCGTAAGTGTTTTATTGATATCATAAGTTTCACTGAAAGATGAAACTATGAGTGAGAGTGGCGACGTAACGGTCTTTAAACTTTTATCATTCCAGGTAGTTTGCATTGACATGGAATCTTTACCTACAGGAATGCTTATTCCCAATTTTGGACATAACTCCATACCGACAGCTTTGACAGCTTCAAATAATTCATAATCTCTATTATTCTCCCCTGAAGCCGCCATCCAGTTAGCTGACAGCTTAATGAGATTTATATTTTTTATTGCACTTGCTGCAATATTTGTAATTGCTTCAGATACTGCCATTCGCGCAGATGCAGCGGCATTAGTGATTGCAATAGGCGCTCTTTCTCCAATCGCCATTGCCTCGCCTGTTAAAGAATTAAATGCAGTTTTTGTTACTCCAACATCAGACACTGGCACTTGCCACGGACCTACCATTTGATCTCTTGCAACTAAACCTGTAACAGAACGATCCGCAATGGTAATAAGGAAATTTTTACTTGCAACGCTTGGGAAATGAAGAACTTTAGTGATGGCTTCAATAAGGTTATTTTCATCAATATTAAAGTCTAAGTGATTGGTATCAGCTGGTTTTTTAATATTTTTTTTAAGTTTTGGGGGGTTGCCAAGCAATACATCAAGATTCATATTGATAACATCCTCTTTGAGTAGGGAGTCAGTTACTGTAAGTTTTTTTTGTTTTTTTGCTTCTCCAATAACGGCAAAAGGACACCTCTCTTTTTCACAAAGCGCAGTAAAGCGCTTAAGACTTTCGTTTTTAATAGCCAACACGTACCGCTCTTGTGCTTCGTTTGACCAAATTTCTTTTGGTGACATTGCGAGTTCTTCATTATCTATCTTTCGTATATTCATGATGGCACCAACACCACCGTCATGAATTAATTCTGGAAAAGCGTTGGATAAACCTCCAGCACCTACATCGTGAATGCTTAAGATAGGATTTTTAGATCCTAATTGCCAACAGGCATCGATAACTTCTTGGGCTCTTCTTTGTAATTCAGGATTACCTCTTTGGACAGAAGCAAAATCAAGATTTTCTTGATTCGACCCTGTATTCATACTTGATGCAGCACCACCACCTAACCCAATAAGCATTGCTGGCCCACCAAGCTGTATAAGGAGATCCCCCTCAGAAAGAGGTTTTTTGTGTGTATGAGTATCACTGATGCTTCCAACACCACCGGCAAGCATTATGGGCTTGTGATAGCCGAAATTTTCATTATTATGATGAGCTTCAAGTGTACGAAAGTAACCCAGTATATTTGGCCTACCAAATTCGTTATTATAGGATGCTGCACCGATTGGGCCATCAATCATTATTTTTAAAGGTGAAGCTATTCTTTTAGGTAAGCCAATATGATTTTTTTCCCAAGGTTGAGTGAAATTTGGAATATTTAAATTTGAAACAGAGAATCCAGATAATCCTGCTTTTGGTTTTGACCCTCTTCCGGTGGCCCCTTCATCTCTAATTTCTCCGCCGGCACCTGTTGCAGCTCCCGCGAAAGGTGATATTGCCGTTGGATGGTTATGGGTTTCCACCTTCATAAGATAGTGTGTTAATTCTAAATTTTCTTTAAATAAATCGTTATCATTTGGGTAAAATCGCTTGATTTTCGAGCCTTCTATAATTGAAGAATTATCAGAATATGCAACAACTGTTTTTTGAGGGGACAGTTCGTGTGTATTCTTAATCATCTTAAATAGTGATTTTTCTTGAATTTTTTCTTCGATAACCCAATTAGCATTAAAGATTTTGTGCCGACAATGCTCAGAATTTGCTTGAGCAAACATCATGAGCTCTGCATCGGTAGGATTTCTATTTTCTGAGTTAAAGTACTTAAATAGGTAATTAATTTCTTCTTCCGATAAAGCAAGACCCTGTGAAAAATTAAAATTTTGCAACTCTTTAATGCCACCGCGTAAAATATCGATATGGCTTATTTTTGAAGGTTTTTTATGAATAAAAAGTTCTTTTATATTATTCTGGTCTAAAAAAATTGAATCTGTCATTTTGTCGTAAATGAGTTGTCCAATTTGTAGAAGTTCTTTTTTTAAAATCCCATTATCAGATTTTGTTTTTAAATTAAATAAACTAAGCCTTTCTATCCTTAGTATATTAATGCCACAATTCTTGATAATATCAGTGGCCCTTGAGCTCCAAGGAGAAATTGTTCCAATTCTGGGGCCAATAAATAAATTATTTTCA
>JABHXS010000088.1 GCA_018657165.1 Nitrosomonadales bacterium | reverse complement strand
TGACTTTAGTAAGCTATAAAAATATAATTTCACGCTAAATTGTTTATTGGTGATGTAGCTCAGGTGGTTAGAGCGCAGGATTCATAATCCTGAGGTCGAGAGTTCAAGTCTCTCCATCACCACCATTTTTATTTATAAACTTAGGTTATATAGTATTATTGAAAAAATGAAAACAATAACTGAAGATTATAAAATTCTCCAACAAAAGTTACATGAAAATCCAAATTATGGGGTTGCCTCTACTCATTTTGCGCCCATTGTATCTGAAATCATAAAAGCCTTTAAAATAAATACTTTATCAGATTATGGTGCAGGAAAAAAAAGACTTTATGAGTCCCTTGAAAAACTCAACAACCTTCCTAAAGATTATTTTCCATATGACCCAGCATTTCCTAAATATGGAGAACCAAAACCAGCAGATCTTGTTTGTTGTATTGATGTATTAGAGCATATTGAACCCGATCTTGTTGATAACGTTATCGAAGAATTATCACAGATAACAACCAATCTTGGTTTTTATACAATTCACATGGGGCCAGCAGGTAAAGTACTAGAGGATGGTCGAAATGCTCACTTAATTCAAGAATCATCATCATGGTGGTTGAGAAAACTAGTTAAATATTTTGATATTATTAGATTAATGGAGCACAACATGATGGGAAATGGATTTTGGTTAGTAGTAAAACCCAAAAAAAAATGAATTTAAAAAACTTATTATCCGTCAGTAAAAGTATTTTAGCCGCATTCTGCGGGATTCAATCAAATAAAAAATTCGATGAAGATGATAATTTCATTCAAAAAAATGGTGTCTCTAGCTTTATTTTAATAGGATTTATTCTTGTTTTTATATTGGGGCTAATCCTGTATTTTATTGTTGGATTTATCTTAAGTTAGATGCCATCAGTTTCTTTTATAAGGAGACCTCTCTTCAAGCTCACTCGCGTACACTTCCATGTGTGTTTTCTCTTTAGTTAAAAAGTTTTCAATAGCACCTTTAAACTCAGAATTTGCGATAAAGTGATTTGAGTACGTCTTAAAGGCATCGAACCCTCTAGCCAATTTATGCTCTCCTTGTGCGCCACCTTCAAAATATTTTAATTTATTTTGAATGCAAAATTCTTGCCCAACATAGTAACAAAGTTCAAAGTGTAAATTTGGAATATATTCAAGTGCTCCCCAATACCTTCCATACAAAGAATCCTCACTAATAATATTAAGTGCGCTTGCTATCTTCTTACCTCCCCTCTCTGCAATAATAATCACAAGCTTATTAGGCATGTTTTTATTTAGTTGGTGGAAAAATTCTTTTGTTAAATAAGGGGGGGAATTATGCATCCTGTAAGTGTTGCAATAGCATGCATAAAAGAATTCAATATCTTCTTTTTTAATCAAACTACCTTGTTTTACACTGACATCTATATTTAAATTTTTGATTTTATTACGCTCTTGTTTTATTTTTTTTCTCTTGTTATGAGATAGACTTGATAAAAATTGTTCAAAATTCTCATATTTTTTGTTTTCCCACCTAAATTGCACCCCCTCTCTTTGTAACCAACCCATATCTTCAAATAACTTGGCATCTTGCTGATCAGGAAACAAAATATGGCATGAAGAAATTTTATGATCTAATAAAATATTTTCTAAAGCTTGTACCATCATTTTCTTGATAACAAGATTGTCTGCGATGATTCTTTTTCCCGTGATTGGGCTAAAAGGAATTGCAGATATCATTTTAGGGTAATAATTTAGGCCGCTTTTATGAAAGGCTTCGGCCCATGACCAATCAAACACATACTCCCCATAAGAATGCTCCTTAAGGAAAATTGGCATAAAACCGACAATTTTGCCTTCAGATTTTGCGATAATTGGGAATGGAATCCAGCCTGAGTTTTTTCCAACCGACCCAGAAGACTCCAGCGCATTATGGAACTCGTAAGATAAGAAAGATGAATTTATCTTAAGCTGAGAAAGCTCATCTCTAAGGCTTGAAAAGCTGTTACTAAAAGTAATCTCAATCATTATCTATTTAGCCTTTATATGAGAATAAAGTTTAGAGAAAATTAATTGATTTTTTTTGTTTTGGTTTTTTTC
>JABHXS010000098.1 GCA_018657165.1 Nitrosomonadales bacterium | reverse complement strand
CAGCAACCAAACAGTCCACAAAATCTGTGGATAAGATTGTGTATTATTTAATTATAAAATTGCAACCTATGAATTTTAAAGGTTTTTTTTACATCGCTTAAATATTGAACTAAAAAAAAATCCTTTAAAATCAATAGTTTAGTGTATGTCATTGAGATTGTTACCTTTTTTGTAAAAAGTTAAAGTAACTCATTAGGTCATGTGCATAACTTACCTAATTTTGGTAATGCCTCAATGGTATTTCGCTTTAATATACTAGCTACTTCCCTTATTTCCAACCCCCTAAGATCACAAAAGATTTGCGAGATTTTTTTAAGTTGGGCGGGTTCATTTGGCAACATACTTTCCAACCAAGATGGATTCATATCTGGAGCATCAGTCTCAAGGACGATTGACTCCAATGGAAGGTTTTTGGCCAAAGATCTTATATGTTTAGCGCGTTCATATGTAATTACACCTCCAAAGCCTAACTTAAAGCCTAATTTTATAAGGTGTTCTGCTTGCTGGAAGCTTCCATTGAATGCATGAATAATTCCACCTTTGATTTTTCTTTCCCTAATATGCTTTGTTATATGATCAATCATACCTCTTGCATGAACAATAATTGGAAGTTCAAGATTATCTGCTATATCTAATTGATTTTTATATACTTTTTCTTGAATACTTAATTGATTTTTATCTGAAAATTTATCTAACCCAATTTCCCCCACTGCAACAGCATCATGCTCAATTAATAAAAGTGATAATTTTTTTAAATCCTCCACCGTAACCTGTTCCGCATAGAAAGGGTGATACCCTAAAGCTAAGAAACACATGTCAAACCTTTGTGAAACTCTAATTACCTTATTAATATTTTCTGGGCTAACTGAAGGAATGATAATTCCCTCTATGTCACTTTCAACGCTTTGCTTAATCACCTTCTCAATATTATCAAATAAGGGTGGTTGATCAAGATGGCAATGCGTATCAATCAAGGCCATTTTTTTTAGATTTTAATGTCACCCTTATATCCGGCCCGACCATTCTAATATCTTTAAAAGAAAAACTAATTTTTTGCTTCATATTCTTTAATTGAGATATTTTAATGAGATTGTTCGCATCTGACCCTAATAAAACTGGAGCAACATAAATAATTAAATCATTATAATGACCTGCCTCAATCATCGCGCCAGAGAGTGTAGGCCCTGCCTCTACTAACAAATTATTGATTCCACATTCACTTAGGTGAGAAATTAATAATGATAAATCTACTCGATTATTCTTTAATGGAATTTGCAATAATCTCGCCTTAGTATTTCTTAGCTTATCTGAATTATTGTCAGGGTCACTTCCATAAACCAAGAAAACATTTTCTTGTTGTAATATTTTAAGATCATTCTTAATAGAGAGGTGGCTATCCAAAATAAATCTTTTTGGCTGTGTGTCAAAAGCCCTATTTCTAACATTTAAGTTTGGATTATCGTTATTTACTGTTCCAACCCCTGTTAAGATTGCGCAAGCATTAGCTCGAAGTTTTTGGACGTCCTCTCTTGCATATTCAGAGGTAATCCATTTACTCTCACCATTATTGAGACTTGTATTGCCATCCATTGAGCTTGCTATTTTAATTTTGATAAATGGTTTTTTTTCTTTGATTCGGTGAAAAAATCCCTGATTAAGATTAACTGCCTCAGATTCAAGAACCCCAAGTTCCACCTCAATGTTTTTTGATTTAAGGTATTCCATTCCCCTTCCTGAAACTAAAGGGTTAATGTCTGTACATGCAATATAAGCCTTTCGGATGCCTGATTTTGCAATTAATTCAGTACAGGGTGGCGTCTTGCCATAATGATTACATGGTTCCAACGTAACATATAAATCAGCATCTTGTGCCAACTTACCAGCCTTATTTATAGCAACCACCTCTGCATGCGGCCCACCTACCTTTGAATGATAGCCCTGCCCAACTATCTTATCGTTCTTAACAAGAATTGCGCCAACACAAGGATTAGGCGCAACAAAACCAAGCCCTTTTTTTGCTAAATTAAGTGCCGCCCGCATATAAGAAATTTTTTTGTTT
>JABHXS010000137.1 GCA_018657165.1 Nitrosomonadales bacterium | reverse complement strand
TTGATAGGGCTAATTTTAATAAAAATTTTAGCCCCAGCTTTTTATGCCCAACAAAATATCAAAACTCCGGTTAAAATCGCAATTTTTACTTTATTTTGTACTCAAATTATGAATCTTTTATTTATAGGATATTTACAACATGTAGGGCTTGCATTAGCAATTGGTCTAGCAGCTTGTATTAATGCGGGCCTATTATTCTATTGCTTAAGGAGGGAAAAAGTTTTTGTATTAGATAAAGGCTGGGGTAAATTCCTTTTTAAAACTATAATTTCAGTAAGCTTGATGGCTATTGGCTTATTTTTTCTCCGAGGAACTTTAGAGCAATGGGTTGATTATTCATTCTTACAGAGAGTAGGAAACCTACTATTTATAATTATTGTCAGTGTAGCTATTTATTTTTCTAGTTTAAAATTATTAGGGTTAGATTTTAAGGCTTTTTTTAAAAAGACACATCATACATTTTGAGAATATTAAGAAATATCAGCTTAAAACAATCACCTTGTGTCATGACAATTGGTAATTTTGATGGCGTGCACTTAGGACATCAGGCCTTATTAACTGAGTTAAAAAAAAGAGCTCATGATTTAGGGTTGGAAAGTGCAGTAACGACTTTTGAACCAAACCCAAAGGATTTCTTCAACCCTAAAAAACCACAAACACGAATTTCAAGTTTAAGAGAAAAAATAGAGTTTTTTAAAAAAATAAAAATTGATCGCGTACATATTGTTAAATTTAACCAGAAATTCTCTCAGTTAACTGCAAATGATTTTATAAGTATTTTAAGTAAAAAATTAATGGTTAAAGAAATTATTATAGGAGAAGATTTTCGTTTCGGGAAAGGGAGAGAGGGAGGGTTAAAAGAATTATCAGGTAGCGGTATAAATTTAAATGTTCAAAATAAGATTTTTATAAACAATGTAAGAATCTCAAGTACCTTTATAAGACAGCTTTTGGCTAATGATAATTTAGAGGAGGCAAATAAATTTATAGGTAGACCTTATTCAATTTCTGGAAAAGTTACCCATGGAAAAAAAAGAGGGAGAGAAATTGGGTTTCCAACTGCAAATATTTATATGAGGCACAATCGACCACCATTAAAGGGTGTCTTTGCTGTAAAATTTGGAGATTATTATGGTGTCGCTAATTTAGGTTTTCGTCCATCATTTGAGGGTGTGGGAAAATTGCAACTTGAAGTGCATCTGTTAAATTTTTCTTCAAATCTATATGGTCAACATGTAAATATTAATTTTTTAAAAAAATTAAGAGATGAAAAAAAATTTACGACGATAGAGGATTTAAAAGAACAAATTAAATTAGATATAGATAAAGCTAAACTTTTTTTTGGTAACAAAAATTTATGACAGAACAAAATAAATACAAACTAAATCTTCCAGAAACTAACTTTCCAATGAGAGGAAACCTTGCTAAGAGGGAGCCTGAATGGTTAAAGAATTTGGATAACAATAAAACCTATGAGGCTATAAGGAAATCAAGGTTGGGTATGAAGAAATATATCCTTCATGATGGCCCACCATATGCTAATGGAAATATTCATATTGGCCATGCAGTTAATAAAATTTTAAAAGACTTTATTATAAAATCAAAAACCTTATCTGGATTTGATGTTCCTTATATTCCTGGCTGGGATTGTCATGGTTTACCAATAGAGTTGGTTATTGAAAAGGAATATGGGAAAAATCTAAAAGCAAAAGACTTTAGAAGGCTTTGTAGAGAATACGCTAAAGAACAGGTAGAGAGCCAAAAAAAGGATTTTCAAAGGCTAGGTGTTTTTGGAGATTGGGGTAGACCATATCTTACGATGGATTTTAAAATTGAGGCTAACATTATTAGATCATTAGCTAAAATTTATGAAAATGGATACTTATATCAAGGTGGTAAGCCTGTCAATTGGTGTACAGATTGCAGTTCTGCGCTAGCTGAGGCTGAGGTGGAATATGAAGATAAAAAATCAATGGCTGTTGATGTATCGTTTAAGTGTATTAATACGAGAGATGTCGAAGAAATTTTTGATTGCAAAATTAACAAAGGAGTTTTTGCAGTCATTTGGACAACTACCCCATGGACTCTTCCAGCTAATGAAGCTATTTGTGTGAATCCTAAACTTGAATATGGTTTATATGAAACAGAAGATAAATTCTTAATACTTTCAACTGAATTAGCAAAAACAAAGCTATTGGCATATGAGCTTAAAGGTAATTTGGTGGGTTCTTGTAATGGTGGGGCACTTGAAAACATTCAATGTTATCACCCATTTAAAGAAAAGGAGGTACCAATTATTTGTGGTTCTCATGTAACAACAGAAACTGGAACAGGGTTGGTTCATACTGCACCTGCTCATGGTGTCGATGATTATGTGGTTGGTAGCCAATATGGATTGCCTGTTGAAAGTCCAGTTGATGAAGATGGAAAATTTAAACAAGAAACCGATGTTGTTGGGTCTTTGAGTATATGGGATGCAAACAAGAAAATTATAGAGGTATTAAGAGCCAAAAAGTCACTTATTTTTATGGAAAAGTTTACTCATAGCTATCCACATTGCTGGCGGCACAAAACCCCAATTATTTTTAGAGCAACGGAGCAATGGTTTGTTGGGATGGATGTTGAAAATAAAAAAAACCATTCCCTGCGCAGCCAGGCTGAAGAAGAAATAAAAAAAACAAGTTTTTTTCCAGTTTGGGGTGAAGGAAGGCTAAAGTCAATGATTGAAAAGAGGCCGGATTGGTGTATTTCTAGGCAAAGATCATGGGGGGTGCCTATACCAATATTCTTAAATAAGAAAACAAATCTACCTCATGAGAATACTCTGTCATTTTTTGAAGAAATTGCGAATAAGATAGAAAAGGAGGGAATGGATGCATGGTTCGATTTAGAAATTGATTCCATGTTAGGTGAAGATGCAGAAAGCTATTTTAAATCTAGTGACACATTAGATGTTTGGTTTGACTCTGGCACAACTCATCAGTCTGTAATAAAGGACAGGGAGGAGTTAGATTATCCTGCCGATCTATATCTTGAAGGCTCTGACCAGCATAGGGGATGGTTTCAATCAAGCTTACTTACCGGCTGTGCAATTAATGGCATAGCTCCATTTAAAGCGTTATTAACACACGGGTTTGTGGTTGATGGTGATGGCCATAAGATGAGTAAATCAAAGGGCAATGTAATTTCACCCCAAAAAATTATTAATCAATATGGGGCAGATATTTTAAGATTATGGGTAGCCTCCACTGATTATTCCGGAGAGCTTAATATTTCTGACGAAATTATAAAAAGAGTAGCTGATAGTTATAGAAGAATTAGGAATACGTTGAGATTTCTAATTTCCAATATTGAAGATATAGATAAAGAAACACAGATAATACCTCCGGAAAAAATGTTATCGATTGATAGATTTGCTTTATATCAATCTCAAATTCTTCAAGAATCAGTTATTAAAGATTATGATGCATTTAATTTTTACATAGGCATGCAAAAATTTGTCTCTTTTTGCTCAGAAGATCTTGGCGGTTTTTATTTAGATGTAATTAAAGATAGGCTCTATACAATGAAAGAAAACTCTCATGGGCGGCGCTCAGCTCAAAGTGCTTTATTTCATATAACTCAATCTTTAATAAGAGTAATGGCCCCAATCTTAAGTTTTACTGCATATGAGGCTTCAGAAATCATATTTAAGAATGAAACTAAAAGTATTTTTACAGAGGAGTGGTATCAATTTCCAAAAAATTTGACTCAAGATAAAGACATAAATGATTGGAAAAATATTTTAGAAATTAGAAGTCTTGTCAATAAAAAAATAGAGCAACTTAGAGAAAAGGGCAATGTAGGCTCCTCTCTTCAATCAGAGGTAGAGATTAACGCTCCTCTAGAAATATATAATAGCTTAAAAGTGTTTGATGAAGAGCTGAAGTTTATATTGATTGCTTCTAAAGTTACCATTAAGAAAAGTGATGAGTTAGAAATAAATGTAAATAAAAGTGATTATAAAAAATGTGAGAGATGTTGGCATTATTGCGAAGATGTTACTCATCATGAACAGCATAAAGAATTATGTGGAAGATGCATAAATAATCTTTATGAAGATGGTGAAATTAGACTTTATGCTTAAATTATATTTAATTAGTGTGACTACTTTTATATTAGATATTCTGACGAAAAATTATGTTCAAAAACAAATTGCATTTGGGGAGAAAGTTGAGATTACATCTTTTCTTAGTTTTGTTCACTTTCAAAATCCGGGCGCAGCGTTTAGTTTTTTGAGCGATCAAGGGGGGTGGCAAAGATATTTTTTAATTACTATTTCTATATTTGCAGTTATCTATATTCCATGGCTAATTAATCAATATAAAAAAAATATGTTTGTCGTTTTAGGGCTACTTCTTATTCTTGGAGGCGCGCTTGGAAACCTTTATGATAGGATAAGTTATGGTTTTGTTATTGATTTTATCTATTTCCATATAGATAAACTTTACTGGCCTGCATTTAATATTGCTGATAGCGCAATATCT
>JABHXS010000079.1 GCA_018657165.1 Nitrosomonadales bacterium | reverse complement strand
GATGAAGATATTGCCATTGATGAAATGAGGTTTTCAGCCGGGGTTTCAGTTTTATGGGTTTCCCCATTTGGCCCAATCAATGTGTCATTTGCTAAGTCGTTAAATGATGATAACCTAGACGAAACAGAAGTATTCCAGTTTGGCATGGGGACCAATTTTTAGATTAACCAAGAGAAGGGGATAGGGAAATGAATAAGAGACTTATAGGGATTTTGTTTAGCATTATACTTTTACTGCCAATGTCAGTTCTAGCAGAGATTAAAATTGGATATGTTGTTGTAGAGAAAGTGCTGAAAGAAGCACCTCAAACTACTGTTAGTAATAAAAAGCTAGAGAAAGAATTTAAATCAAGAACAGATGGGCTTCAAAAGAAAGTTAAAGGAATACAAAAACAAGAAAAAGATTATAAAAAAAATAGCGTAACTATGTCTGAATCTGAACGCCAGAAAGCTCAGAAAAAAATACAAAATGCAAAAATTGATATCCAAAGAATTGAAAGAGAGCTTAGAGAGGATATTGATATTAGAAGGCGTGAAGAAATTGGAAAGTTACAACAACAAATCAATAAAGCAATTGAGGATTTAGCCAAAAAAGAAAAGTATGACCTTATACTTTATCAGGGGGTTGCTTACGCTTCAAAGGGCATTGACATTACCAATGACCTTATTAAGTCTTTAGGCAAGTCAAAGTAAAAAAGACTCTAATTTATTAAATGCAAAAAGAATTTAAGTGCTCTGAGCTAGCGGAGCTGGTAAATGGTAAGGCTTCATCAGATAATATTGTGGTGGATAATATTTCCTCATTAGACTCCGCTACCGCAAGTTCTATTTCTTTTTTGTCGGATGTGTCCTATATTCCAAGGTTGAGTAAAACAAAATCTAAAGTTATTTTAATTAAGAAGGATGATTTAAGGTACTGGGATAAAGACTATATTCTTGTTAAAAATCCGTATCTAGCTTTCTCGAAAATTGCAACCTTATTTAGTGATCTTGATAAAAAAATGAACACGGGCATTCATGAGTCGGTAATCATCGGACAGAGTACAAAATTAGATGAAAATAATAGTATACGACCATACTCTGTTATTGGCGATAATTGTTTGCTGGGTAAAAATATTCAAATTGGCTCAAGTGTTTCTATTGGAAATAATGTTTCTATTGGTAATAATTCAGTCATCCATTCAAATGTAAGCATTGAGGATAATGTCAAAATAGGGGATAACTGCATATTATTTTCAGGCGCAAGAATTGGTACAGATGGATTTGGCTATGCCCCTGATGATAATGGGGGCTGGTCAAAAATCCCTCAGACAGGGGGGGTTATTATTGAAGATAATGTAGACATTGGCGCGAACACAACAATTGATTGTGGGGCGATTGATAATACTATTATTAAAGCTGGGGTAAAAATTGATAATTTAGTTCATATCGCCCATAATTGTATTATTGGCGAAAATACAATTATTGCGGCGATGGCAGGTCTCGCTGGAAGTTCAAAAATTGGTAAAAATTGTATGATAGGTGGCGGCGCAAGAATTGGTCCGAATATATCAATCGCTGATAAAACAGTTATAACACCCACAACAGCTATAGCAAGGTCGATTAAAAAAGCAGGGCAAAGGGTTACAGGGGTTATGCCCCCATTAAAACATAAAGATTGGTTAAAATTTGCTGTAAAATTTATGATAAAAAAAGGTATGAAATGACACAAGACACCTCAATGGACATTAAAGAAATACTAGATCACCTCCCTCATAGATATCCATTTGTTCTTGTGGATAAAGTATTGTCTTATGAGCTTGGAAAAAACATTGAGGCAATAAAAAATGTAACGATAAACGAACCTTTTTTCCCTGGTCACTTCCCTCATTACCCTGTCATGCCTGGAGTGCTTATAGTTGAAGCTATGGCTCAAGCTGCAGCAATACTATCTTTTAAAACGCTCAATGAAAGGCCTAATGATCATACGGTTTATTATTTCGTAGGGATAGATAAAGCAAGGTTTAAAACCCCCGTAGTCCCAGGTGACCAACTAAATTTGAATGTTTCAATAGAAAGAATAATTAAAGGTATTTGGAAATATAAGGGCATTGCAACAGTAGGGGGTAAAGTTGCTGCCGAAGCTGAAATAATGTGTGTTTTAAAAGAAATTTAAAAGAAAGTATAAATTAATGGAATTTGAGCAAGATATACATCCCACGGCCATTATTCACCCGCAGGCAATCTTAAATAAAAACATTAAGGTTGGCCCATATTCAATAATTGGAAAGTCAGTTGAGCTTGGCGAGGGGACTGAGGTTGGCAGCCATGTCACCATTACCGGCAAAACTAAAATAGGTAAATTCAATAAGATTTATCATTCTTCATCAATAGGCGAGCAGCCCCAGGACATG
>JABHXS010000114.1 GCA_018657165.1 Nitrosomonadales bacterium | reverse complement strand
TTATTTAATTATTGTATATGAAAATGGCTACATACCGATGCAGGGGTTGCTAAGCTAAGAGCTGATTTTAGTAATTTACAAAAATTTTATGTAAATTATAGTATTGGGTTTTAATTCTGAAGTTCGTTTTGTAATAGGCTAATTAATTGCAGCCGAATCATTCTTATTCCTTATAAAAGGGGTTATGTCCCCCTCCACCCCATAGGGTATATAGCTAGGTGTGCCTCTTAAATTTTTGTTACATTCTCACGTAAGATAGTAAGTGATTGATTGTGGCTTAGGTTGTGGAATTATTTTAGGAGCCTCTTGTTTAATTATTTCAGTGTTAACATAAACTCTACCGTTAGTTTGTGGCTTACCATAATCTATATATAAAGATAATGAGTAGAGTATCAAGATTGCGATACAAATGAACCGCAATAATAGTATAGTCGCTGACGTAACAATTAGGGCGATGAATTTGCGTCCCATGCTTGCCCTAATCAATCCATTACTAATGGATTCCATGAAATGCCGTTTGTGTAAAAATTAATATACAAAACAATAAAATACATACCACCGCACTTGCAATAAGCACAGGTTTTAGTTGCTTCAAAACTGACTCTTGCATAACCTACCCCTTTTATTGATATGGTTAAATATTAACTTTTATGTCCGAGGTAATTATTGATATAAATCAAAAGAATTAAACATTTTATTAGCTGTTTATCGCTTGTATAATTTTCCGTATATGAAAAAACTTTCAATTTTAATTTTTTGCCTTTTCAATTTTATGATGACATTTAGCAATTTTAATTTTGCAAATGAACAAAAAGTAGCAGTAATGTACGATGAAAGATTTTTATTGCATAACACAGGACCTAGCCATCCTGAAAATCCTGAGCGGTTAATTTCTGTAATAAGTGACTTAAAAGCCAACCAAAAAATTTCATCAAAAATTATTTGGCCGAATTTTAAGGTAGCAACATTTGATGAATTAAACTTAGTGCACACTAATGAATATATTGAGTTAGTTGACCACCAAGTTTCGCAATTAAAGAATAATAGGGCTTATTTAAGTACGGGTGACACCCCTATTTCCAAACACAGCAATGATGTTGCAAAATTAGCTGTAGGAGCTGGTTTAGAGGCAGTTGATCTTATCATGGCTGGTGAAATTTCATCCGCTTTTGCCTTGGTAAGGCCTCCGGGCCATCATGCCACGGCCTCAAGGGGTATGGGCTTTTGTATTTATAATAATATTGCTATTGTTGCACGCTACTTGCAAAAAAAATATGATCTAAAGCGAATTTTGATTGTTGATTTTGATGTACACCATGGTAATGGTACACAAGATATCTTTTACGAAGATGATAGTGTTTTTTATTTTAGTATCCACCAACATCCTTTTTATCCAGGTACTGGACGTCCCGATGAGACTGGTACTGGCAAAGGCAAAGGATATACACTCAATATTGATTTACCTGCAGGATCAGGTGATGATGACTTAATCAAAGGGCTTAGAGATCAACTTAAACCGGCCATGGATCAGTTTAAACCTGATTTTGTTATTGTCTCTGCAGGTTTTGATGCCTATGAAGGTGATATATTGGGTGAATTGAGCTACACAAGCAATGGTTATAAAAAAGCAGCAATGATACTTAATGATATAACAAAACAGTACTCAAATGGCCGTATAATTTACATGCTAGAGGGTGGGTATACTCCTGAAAATATAAAAAATGCAACTACCAGTATTTTAGATGTGTTAATAACTAATTAACTTGCATTAGCATTAAATATAAAAATCAAAAAAAATAAATTTCTAGCTCCTTGCTCAGGGTGAGAGCTTAAAAATTTAAATGCAAATTAAGGTTGGTAAAAGTTGGATTTTTCTAACCTCAACGAGACAGTCATGCGATGTGAGTGAGTTACCCTTGCCTCCAAAAGAGTTTGAACTGACAGAGTTAACCACGCCAGTGTTATGTTGACGCCAACAACCTAGAGTGGCGACAATCACGCCAGGATTTGCATTGGCTGTCAGCGCTAAAAAAGTTATTGATATTAAATTGACTTCAATAACTGACTAATATAGCTTGGTAAAATAAATACGCATTTTTTTATCTGGGGGATTAGCTCAGTTGGTAGAGCAGTTGACTCTTAATCAATTTGTCGCGAGTTCGAACCTCGCATCCCCTACCAATAATAACTATATACATATTTAAAGTTAAATGAATAAACCTATCAAGATTACAGCCGGCCTAATCTCAAATTTTTTAAATTGCTTAAAAAGGAAACCTCATGAACATAAAGGATACTCGGGAAAGGTATTACTTGTTGGGGGTGATAAGGGAAAATCAGGTGCTTTGTTGCTAGCGGGAAAGGCTGCGCTTTATGGTGGCGCTGGTTGGACGATTTTATCAATGTTCGATAAAGCATCTACCCATGCTGTCGACAAACAACCTGAATTGATGATTAATTATGAAGGAGACTTTGATGACACTGACCCTTTTGATGAAATGAATCCAGACGTAATTGCTATTGGACCTGGCTTAGGCCTTGGCTCTAAAGCAACTAAGTGGGTTAAACAATCCCTTCTTTCAAATAAACCTATCATTCTGGACGCTGATGCATTAACTATTGTTGCAAAAAATGGGGAGTTATTGTCAATTCTGCAAAACAGAGATGCCGAGTCAATTATCACGCCACACCCAGGTGAAGCTGCAAGCTTATTAGGTTTAGATAGCAAAATAATTCAAGAAGATCGTATTAAGGCAATCAATTTATTAATTAACCTAACCTCCTCAATAGTTGTTCTAAAGGGAATGGGGACTTTAATTGGGTCTAAAAAAAATCCTATACATCAATGCGTACATGGAAACCCAGGGATGGCAACAGGTGGCATGGGAGATGTATTAACAGGTTTTATAGCGGCTATAGTAGCCCAAGGGGTAAGGCACCATTTGAATATGTGGGAATCAACATTGTTAAGCGTTCAATTACATGCAATGGCAAGCGACTCTCTTAAAGAGGAAGGTATTGGACCAATCGGCATGACCCCAAGTGAATTAATTCAAACAATCAGAAAGTCATTGAATGCCCCAGCTTAATCTATCCATTTTTTTCTGAACCATAAAAAAAGGTTTTAACCTAAGTTGTAAACAAAAATAATATTAGGGTGATTAAAATTACCGCCCCCCAAATCAATTTACCCATGTGCTTTCTTATTAATTCATCTGCCTGCTTACCAAACATGATCACAAATAATGCAATTAAATAAAACCTAGCGCCCCTACCGATAATTGAGGCTGATACAAAAGGTAAAATCGGCATTATC
This sequence comes from Nitrosomonadales bacterium, assembly GCA_018657165.1. Classification (GTDB taxonomy): domain Bacteria; phylum Pseudomonadota; class Gammaproteobacteria; order Burkholderiales; family Methylophilaceae; genus BACL14. The sequence continues at coordinate 5,776 of JABHXS010000114.1, read as the reverse complement.
ATAACTCCACCGGCAATCGTAAAAATCTTATATGGGATAGGTGAAAAACCTGCAATAAATACAGCCCAGAATCCCCATTCATCAAACCACATCACTGCCCTTTCATATGCTGGCATATATCCCCAATCGTATAAATAAGGCTCAATAAACCCAAATGCATAAATTCCTATAAGGTATCCGATGATCCCACCCAGGACTGAGCCAACCGTTGTAATAAGAGCGAATCTCCAAGCTTTTGATGGATTTGCTAAGCACATTGGTAGTAGCATTACATCTGGGGGTATTGGAAAAAAGGATGACTCTGAAACACTTAAGAAAAATAAATAATATTTAGCCTTTGCATGGCTCGCTAATTTTAAAACGTATTCATATAATGCTAGAAATTTATGCATATATTCTACTTAGCTTTTGAAGAAAGGTGTGTGGCTATTAGGGATATTATAGCCGCAAGAGCTAGATAATAACCCACAAAATGTAATCCAAAATTAGTCGATAACCAGAGGGCTATGAAGGGTGCAAATGATGCGCCTACAATACCAGCAAAATTAAAAGATAAAGATGCCCCTGTATACCTGACATTTGTCGGATATAGCTCAGACAAAATGGTCCCTAAAGGCCCATAGGTAAAACCCATCAGTGCCATCCCGACTGACAGAGTGAAGAGAATGCTGATATTAAGTAATGAACCAAGGGTTAGCCCAAATAAAATGATACCTAGCGAAGCAACGATTAAAATTAACTTCCTTCCATATCGATCAGCAAGAACAGCCGAGATAGGAATAAATACTGCGAAGAAAAGGACAGATTCTATTTGATCCCCTAAAAAGTCTTCACGATTGATATTCAAATCTGTAATGGCCCAGCTAGCAATGTAAACAGTCATTAGATAAAAAAGAACAAACGTTGCTAAGGCAATAAATGTGCCAAGGATCATTGGTGTTCTATAGTTTTTAAATACTTCAAAAAATGGGACTGCTAAAGTTTTTTTATTCTTTTGATTTTTTAAAAATTCTGGAGTTTCAAGGATCGTTAACCTGACATATAAACCAATCAAGATAAGAACTGAGCTTAGAAGAAAAGGTATTCTCCATCCGTAATCAAAGAAATCTACTTCTGTCATTGTGCTAGAGAGATAAAGAAAAATACCCCCGGAGAGCATTAATCCAATCGGAGCACCCAGCTGAGGAAACATCCCGTACCATGCTTTTTTCTCAGGCGGTGCATTTTCAACAGCAAGTAAAACTGCCCCACCCCATTCACCGCCCAAACCAAAACCCTGTCCAAAACGACAAATGACTAAAAGAATCGGCGCAAAAATACCTATAGATTGATAGGTTGGAAGTAAGCCAATGGCAACGGTTGAAACACCCATCGTTAGCAATGCCGCCACTAGGGTTGTTTTTCTGCCAACACGATCACCAAAATGCCCAAAAAAAGCAGACCCTAGAGGTCTTGCAAAAAAAGCGACAGAAAAAGTGGCAAGTGATTGAAGCATTTCCGTAGATGACGTTGATGCTGCAAAAAATAATGAAGGAAAGATAAGGACAGCTGCATTAGCGTATATATAGAAATCAAAGAACTCAATCGTTGTTCCGGCTAAGCTAGCGAATAAGACCTTTGCGGGTGAATTTTTTTTCATAATGTTTTAAATTTATAAATAATAACTGCTTGGCCTATTTTCTTTGAACCTCCATCAAGGACATTCCAGATAGTTGCATCTTCAATTTCAAAAAGCGCTCCATCAGAAGCGATACGAATTCCTTTATAGCTGTCTATAAAGCCATATGAGTTTACTTGATTTAATAGCTCATCCCTTTCTTTTTGTGCAGACTCTGGTGCTGTCATCGTCGTAGGCTTACCAATAACTTGTACTGGCGTTACCTTAAAAAGGGATAGCGCGGCCTTATTTAAATAATTAAAAAAACCATTCGAATCATGACTGGCGATAGGTAAAGGGCATTCATCAAAGCTTTTTACTAAATCTTTATTTTTCCCTAAAGGGAGTGATTTATTTGTATGTTTATAAAAAGACTTTAGAGTGCACTTTAAAAAATTATGTGTTTTTTCAAACTCGTCTATTAAGCTACCCTCACCTCAACCAAACAATCATGAGATGTTGGCGAATTACCCATATCACCAAACGCATTTGAGCTCACTGAATTTACAACGCCATTATTCATCTGCCTCCAATAACCCAGCGTTGTAACAACGATTCCTTTGTTTACATCAGGCGTGATTTTGGCGACCGCATCAAATGAACCTCTATCATTAAATACAGTAACCTTTTCTCCTTCATTAACACCTCTATCCATCGCGTCAGCTTGGCTGATTAAAACAAATTGCTCGCCTTGGGCTTTGAGTTTATTTTCTATATTGGCATAACTTGAATTAATAAAGCCATGACTCTTTGGCGCTAAAATATTCAAGGGGTATTTTTTAGCCAACTCTGGATTAGCTTCAGCTGTCTCCCTGGATGCTACATAATCTGGAAGCTCAGGGATATCCTCTCCTGGCTGAAAACCTTCATACATTTGCCTAAACGGACCTGCAACAAAGTTTTTTGCTCCCACTAACCTAAATTCACATTTACCGGATGGTGTTGGGAAGTTTCCCTCTTTGTGTGGTGCACGATTGTCTTTCGTCCCCACATTCAATCTTGCATAGCCATGTTTCTTAATATACCCGAGATCAATACCTTCACATGCAGGTGAATTCCAATCAACATAATGCTCAAGACATTCTGAATCACTCCATTTAAAGTTTTCTTCCTCAAAGCCTAAACGTTTTGCAAGTTGTCTGAATATTTCATTATTAGGTAAGCACTCACCTGGGGAATCAACACACTTGGCGTTATATGTAAGGTATAGATGCCCCCATGAGAGGATCATATCCTCTTGCTCTGCACCCATGGATGCCGGGAGTAAAATATCTGCAAAGGCCGCAGTATCGGAAATAAAGTGCTCAGCTGAAACTAAGAATAAATCTTCTCGCTTTAATCCCTCAAGAATTTTTTCTGATTCAGTGGCTTGTGTGACTGGATTTGTGTTCCAACACATCATCGACTTGATAGGGACCTTAAGTTTTTGTTCTCCTGTTAATACACGACCCAGCTGTAGATTGTTAACTACTTGGGTGCCTTCTGGAATCAAGTCTGGTCGACAAATCACATCAAATTTATAAGGGTGCTCCCAAACAGGAAATTGTAAAATACCTCCCCCAACATGCCTCCATGCCCCTGTTAATGCAGGAAGTGAAGTCACTGCCCTAATCGCCTGACTACCCCCCCAACTTTTCTCTAATGCAACACCTATTCTAATTGCTGATGGTTGGGTTGAAGCATATTCCTTGGCCAATTTTCTAATATCCTCAGCCTTTATGCCAGTAATTCCCTCCGCCCACTCAGGCGTTCTTTCCTTTGCTTTTTCAGCTAATTCAGAAAAACCTTTTGTGTAATTATCTACATAATCCTGATCTACAAGCCCTTCTTCTATGATTACATTCATCATTGCCATGGCTAACGCACCATCTGTGCCTGGCTTCGGGCAAACATGCCAGTCTGCTTCTTTGGCAGTTCTTGATGCATAGGAATCTATGACTACCACCTTCGCACCACTTTTTTGGGCCTCTTTAATAATATGCCAATGATGTAGGTTGGTGCTTACAGAGTTACATGCCCATACAATAATATATTTAGAATGAATAAAGCTTTCTGGGTCTACTCCGGCGGTAGGCCCAATGGTCAGAAGCCATGCTGTGCATGAGCCTTCCCCACAAAAGGTTCTTTCGGTGACAGTCGCACCCATTCGCGCAAAAAAAGCATCACCGCCATTTAAGCCATGAACAAGGCCTTGGTTACCTAAATAACTATAAGGCATTATGGCTTGAGGGCCATCTTCATCAATAATCTTTTGCCATTTATCAACAATTGTTGTTAAGGCCTCATCCCAAGAAATTCTTTCAAATTTTTTCTCCCCCTTTGGCCCAACACGTTTCATAGGGTATAGCAATCTATCTGGGTGATAGTGGCGTTTTTCATAATCTTTTAATTTGACACAGAGGCCACCTCGCGTCATCGGATGCTCTGCATTGCCTTTAACCCCCTTGAGCTTTCCATCCTCAACCTCATAGACCATGGAACAGGTATCTGGGCAATCATGTGGGCACCCACCGTGAAATTTTTGAAGACCCTTATTTGTTGAATCATCCATATAAATATTTCCCAAGATTGATTTTTAATTATATCTTTTAATACAATACAAAATTAATTGGCTTATATCAAATTTAAAAACTAACAAATAAGAATCATTCAATTTAATAGAATTGAATGACCCTGCTTCTCGTTTGACATGCTCGGTACGTTGTGTAATATCTAAAATAGTTATTTTAATTTAACCACAATAGCTCTAAATTTTAATAATTGATTAATATAAGATCTTAAGTAGTTTTTTAATTAAAAAATTTAAAAATTAAGTAAATTTTAATTTTTAAGTTCAACAGGAGGAGTTTTGATTATGAAAAATGCACTAGGAGTAAGTATTAGTTTGGTTGCGGTACTTTGGACTTGGTTAGTTTTAGCAGGCCCTTTAAATGGTTTAGCATTAGTTTGGGCAGGGTTTATTGCTTGGGGTGCTTATTTTACTGTAGGTAAAGATGCCCTTGGTAAAACTATTGCGGCAACAATTTTTGGTTCGTTCATGGCTATGGTTGCTGTTTTTGTTTTAGCCCTTTTAGATGACCACCTTGGTCAGTTTGCTGCCCCAATCGCTGTTGGTATTACTGTTTACGTTTTAACAGCCGTACCAAAACTTAATAATATACCGGCAAATGTATTTGGTTATGCTGCTACTTTTGGCTGGCTTTTAACTGAGTTAATTGCACTTGAAACTGCACTAGCATCCGAAGGCAGTACTATTATTGAGCTAAGCTTGGGTCATCCATTTGTTTTAATGGCGATATCATTTATTGGTGGTGCAATAATGGCTAAGCTATCTGAAACGTTGGCTGCAAAGCTAGGTTAATCTCTAAATAGATTTAAAAAAAACCACCGCAAGGTGGTTTTTTTATGCATGAATACTTTATTTACTATTGATTAAAGAAACTAATGCTTCTGCATCGGTCATTGATAAAGGTTATTTCTGTTTTTAAATAAGTTTTACCCGGTGAATATTCAACAACATGGTTGTAGTACCACATCTCCATTTTATCTTTCTTTTTGTTTTCAGTTGGTCTCGATATCACCTTGCTTGCATCTTTTGGTTTAATAGCAATTTCTTTGTTATCAGGCTCGCCCAAATACTTTAAAAATCGTGCTTTAGGCTTGCCACTAAAAATATTTATAAAATCATTTTCTGAGTAAACGCGTTTCTCATCGGCTTGAATGCTTATCGTAAAAGCAAAAAGAGCAATAAATATTGTAAAACGCTTTATATTTTTATACATTGTTATATTCCTTTAAATCTAGTTAATATTAATTTTCAAGCCATCGTACCCAACAAAAATAGACTCGGGTAGTATTTTTGATAATGCATCATACTCGAGTTCGTGTGTCATGTGTATTAGAAATGTTTGATTAGCACCCAGCTTTTTAGCGACATCTATACTTTCGTTACAGGATAAATGTGTTGGGTGAGGTTCATTTCTTAAACAATCTAAAAATAGGACATCTAAACCTATAAGTTGCTCCATAGAAGAATCAGGGATTTTAGAGACATCTGTAAGGTATGCCATATTTCCTACTCGATAGCCATTTATCAGAGACTTTCCATGAAAAACAGGT
>JABHXS010000094.1 GCA_018657165.1 Nitrosomonadales bacterium | reverse complement strand
TGAGACGCCAGTAATGCATGTCATTAGGCCCACAGGTAATTTGAGATCTACATTTTTTAAGTTATTTCCTCTGGCTTTTAAAATTTGAAAAAATTCTTTATTTGATTTCACTTTCTCTTTTGAAAGTTGGATAACTTTTTTGCCAGATAGATATTGCCCCGTGAGAGAATCTTTATTATCTAAAATGTCCTGAGGGGTTCCCTCCGCAATAACCTTGCCTCCATGAATCCCGGCACCCGGACCTATGTCAATGACATAATCGGCTGCCATAATTGCATCATAATCATGCTCTACAACGATAACGGTATTCCCTAGGTCGCGTAAATTTTTGAGCGTTTTTAATAATTTGGCATTATCCCTTTGATGCAGCCCAATGGATGGCTCATCCAATACATACATAACCCCGGTCAAACCACTGCCGATTTGTGAGGCCAGTCTAATGCGTTGTGCTTCGCCACCTGATAGTGTTTCGGCAGTTCTTGATAAGGACAAATAATCTAAACCAACATTGATAAGAAAAAATATTCTATTTTTTATTTCTTGAATTATTTTCTCTGCTACCTTAGCTTTAGCCCCTTTAAGTTCAAGGTTTTCAAAAAAATCAAAGGTTTTTCTTAAAGCCAATTCACAAATAAAATTAATATTTTTTTCACCAACAAAAACGTGCCTGGCTTCCTCTCGCAATCTTGCGCCTTCACATGATGGGCAGGTGTGTACATTAAGATATTTAGCAATTTCATCTCTTACAATCCCAGAATCCGTCTCTTGATAACGCCTAGTTAGATTATTTAAAATTCCCTCAAAGGAATGTGATTTTGAATAAACCTTCCCTTGCTCACTTAAGTACGAGAACTCAATAACCTCTTTTTTGCTGCCGTATAAAATCACTGACTGGATCGCCTCAGGTAAATTTTCATAAGGCGCATCTAAATCAAAATTATAATGAGCAGCTAGGCTTGAAAGCATTTGAAAATAGAATTGGTTTCTTTTGTCCCAGCCTTTAATTGCTCCTGCTCCAAGTGAGAGTTGAGGAAAGGCTACAACTTTTTGGGGGTCGAAAAAACTCTTGTGGCCTAAGCCATCACAATCAGGGCAAGCCCCCATAGGGTTATTAAAGGAAAAAAGTCGGGGCTCTAGTTCGGGAATAGCATAATCGCAATGGGGACAAGCAAATTTTGATGAAAAAAGGCGTGTTTCATCTGTGTCCATATCGAGCGCCAAAATTTTACCATCGGTTAATTTAAGCCCAGTTTCAATGGACTCAGTGATGCGTTGTTTTATGTCCTGATGAATTTTTAAACGATCAATGACAACATCAATTTGATGATTTATTTTTTTCTCTATTTCAGGCAAATTATCTATTTCATAGATTGTGCCATCCAGCCTTATTCTGATAAACCCTTGCGCCCTGAGTTCGTCTATTAAGTCTGCATGGCTTCCCTTCCTGTTGTTTACAACAGGGGCGAGGATAATCACCTTCGTATTTTCTGGGAGCGCTAATAATTGATCGACAATTTGGGAAATCGTTTGGGCTTCTAATTTAATATTATGCTCTGGGCAAACTGGATCCCCCGTTCTTGCAAATAAAAGTCTTAAATAATCGTGAATTTCAGTTACCGTCCCCACGGTAGACCGGGGGTTATGTGAGGTTGATTTCTGTTCTATCGAGATTGCCGGAGACAGCCCCTCAATAAGATCCACGTCAGGCTTGTTTAAGCGGTCTAGGAATTGTCTGGCGTAGGCGGATAAAGATTCCACATACCTTCTTTGGCCTTCAGCATAAAGTGTATCGAAAGCTAATGAGGATTTTCCTGATCCCGATAAACCCGTAATCACAATTAGCTTGTTTCGAGGAAGGCTCAGTGAAATATTTTTTAAATTATGGGTTCTCGCCCCTTTAATATTAATATAATCCATTAAATTTTATTTAATTATGCGCAACCTGATAATATAGCGGAATATTTCTATTTAATGCAACTTGTATTCAACTCTTATGGTTCAGAAAGACAGAATGTCCCCCAATGAAATAAAAGTGAGCACCATTTTAGCTTCTATTTACGCATTAAGGATGCTGGGTATTTTTTTAATATTACCTATCTTCTCTATTTATGCAGCAGGCCTTCCGAGTCAACCATCCGTTCTTCAGATAGGTTTAGCCCTTGGTATTTATGGTCTTACTCAGGCGATTTTCCAAATACCTTTTGGGATGATATCTGATGTTGTGGGACGAAAAAAGGTTATTTATTTCGGGTTAGTGTTATTCATAGTCGGTTCGTTATGCGCGGGCTTATCCAATGAAATTGAATTAATAATTTTAGGTAGAGCAATCCAGGGTGCGGGAGCAATTTCAGCAGTCTTGAGTGCTTTGTTAGCGGACCTAACCTCCGATGAAAGTCGTACAAAAGCTATGGGAATTGTGGGTGTATCCATTGGTTTAACATTTGCATTGTCATTGGTTCTAAGCCCGATAATAAATCAATTAATTGGGGTGTCAGGCATATTTATTTTGAT
>JABHXS010000135.1 GCA_018657165.1 Nitrosomonadales bacterium | reverse complement strand
TCAGCAAATGAATCTGTTTCCGATAAGTAAGCAACCTCTGCTTTGCTATGCAAATTGATGATATTTGTTGTCGGGGGATAACAAAGCCCTTTTTCACTACATCCTTGAAAATCTATTTTAATTTGAGCATCTTGTGGAAGCATATCTTTAATCAAAATAGAAATAATTTTTTTACCGTAATAAACTTCTTGCTTTCCAAAGAATGCATCTTCTTTAATAGTGCCTTGAGGATATGTCAGTTGGAAATCTAAACTTGGTTCTAAAGTAATTTTGAATTTATCTTTATAAGTGTAGTAACCAGCGGCATTATTAATTTCTATGCTAAGTTGCTTTTCATCTTTATCTTTTATAATAGATAATTGAAATGCTTCCTCTACTGGTAAAAAGATCTCTCTTTCTTCATAAAAACGAAAGCCATCATCTGCAGATGAAGTAAGGCTGAAAAAGAACAGAATAAAAATTAAATTAATATGTCTTAACATCTTTGGCGGATATGTATTTCAAGTTTATAATTATCCGCAAATACTATAATTACTCAATGAATTTCATAACTTAATATTAATTACAATATGAGAAAAATAATAATAATTTTTTTAATTTTATTACCTGGCCTCGAGTTAGCAGGCATTATTTATTTTTTCAACCTATATGGTTGGTGGTTTTTATTGTATTTAATTTTAATAGCTATTTTAGGATGGCAATTAATTAACGAAGAGAAAGCAAATGCTCTAAGTAAATTAACCGGATTAATGTCAAAGGGAGGAAATCCCGCAGATGCCATTATGGGTTCTGCAAAAAATTTATTTGCTGGAGTTTTATTTTTATTTCCTGGTGTAATCACTGATGTATTTGGCTTGTTAGTTTTACTTCAGGGCAGCAGAGGCCCAACTTTAAAAAAAGATCAAGCATATAAAGCCCCTCAAGATAAAACTACAGATATTATCGAAGGTGAATTTCATCGAGAAGACAAAGAAAAGTAATGGCAACCTACAAAATTAAAATTCAGTCATCAGGTGACGAATTTAATGTAAAGCCAAGCCAAACAATTTTAGAGGGCGCTATAGATGCAGGCATTACAATGCCTTATGGTTGCCAAGATGGGGCTTGTGGTTCGTGTAAAGGAAAAGTAGTTTCTGGTAGGTTTTATATAGAGGAGTATCAGTCCTCAGCTTTAACTGATTCTGAAAAAGAAGAAGGATACACTTTATTTTGTAAAACAATGGCACAAGAAGATCTTGTTATTGAAACAAACATGCCTAATATGTATGACTCAATACCAGCCAAAGTTACTCCTGTTAGAGTAGAAAGTTTACAAAAATTAAATCATGATGTTATGCAGATGTACCTAAAATTACCGGCCTCTGAAACCTTACCATTTAAGGCCGGACAATATATTGAATTCATAATGGTGGATGGAAGTCGCCGAGCTTTTTCTATGGCTAATCCACCTCATAAATCAATGATTGAATTACATCTGAGACTTATTGAGGGGGGGGAATTTACCAGTTTTGTCTTCAATGAAATGAAAGAAAAATCAATACATAGAATTGAAGGTCCTATCGGTCAATTTTATTTAAGAGAAAGTGAAAGGCCAATTATATTTATAGCAGGAGGGACGGGGTTTGCTCCTATAAAATCAATTATTGAAGAGATGATTTTTAATAAAAATAAAAGAAAAATCTATTTATATAGGGGTGTGAGATCTGCAGAGGATTTTTATATGACAGATTTGGTCTCTAGTTGGAAAAAGAAATTGGGAAATTTAACTTATATACCAGTAGTTGAGGATGGATCATCAACAGATTTAAGGAGTGGATATGTCCATCATGCTGTATTAGAAGATTTCAAAAAATTAAGCGATGTTCAGGTTTATTGTTGTGGTGCTCCGGGATTGGTTGAAAATGCATTTATAGATCTTATAAAGAATGGTCTGCCTGAGGATCAATTTTTTGCAGATGCGTTCACATTTTCACCTAAAAAGAAATAAAAATTGTTGTATTAATCTAAGGTCTCAGTGGCAATGAGCTCCTTTAGCTTTTGTAATTCAATATTCTCGCTAACTAAAATATGCTTGAAGATTGCACTGAGTTGGTCCCTGATTTTATTATGATTTACAATTATTTTTATGTTGTGTAACCAGC
>JABHXS010000134.1 GCA_018657165.1 Nitrosomonadales bacterium | reverse complement strand
TCTTCGTATTCATTATTTTTTTCTAAACTACCAAGACAATTATCAATTAATAAAAACTTTAAGCCTGATGTCTGGATTAAATTTAATAGATTATTATTTATATCACTCGCTTTTTTAACCAAATAATAATTAGTATTGAATAAAATAGATATGAAGATACCCATAAAATTGGTCTTTTCCCCTACAAAACCAACCAAATACATCTTTTTTAATTGATTAATTTCATTTTCGATATCTTTAATATATTTTAAATTACATTCAGCAATAAAAGTCTTATCAATTTCATCCAATACAACTAATTTTTTTAAAGAACTTGAAATAGTTTTAAGAAGTTTTTGCAAGGATATAGGTTTTTCTAGAAAATCCGTAGCCCCAATTTTTGTAGCCTCAATTGCAGTATCTATTGTTCCATGACCAGACATCATGATAACGGGACAATTTATTTCATTATTAGCTGACCATTCTTTCAGTAAAGAAAGTCCATCAATATCCGGCATCCAAATATCAAGTAAAATTAAATCAATCTTTTGTGATAACTTTATCTCTTTTGCCTCGGAGACGTTCTTAGCAAGCAAAGTCTCATACCCCTCATCAACTAAAATATCCTTTAATGAATCTCTGATGTCCTTTTCATCATCAACAATTAGGATTTTTATTTTTTGCTTATCCAATCTTGCTCTCCTTTATAGGAAGGGTTATTGATATAGCTGCTCCACCTGGATTTACATTCTTTATTTCAATGCTCCCAGAATGTTCTTCAATAATTTTATAGACAATAGCCAAACCTAACCCTGTACCTGTTTTTTTTGAAGTAACATATGGCTCATAAATTCTTTCAATAATATCTTTCGGCACCCCTATGCCATTATCTTCAAATTTAAGCCTAAAGAAATTATCATCATATTTTATTGTTATATTTATTCTAGGGTTTTTGATATTTTCAAGTGCTGATTTTGAATTATCAAAAATATTTATCAATACCTGTCTAAATTTATTTTCATCTATCCTTATCTCCCTCCTTTTTTTAGGATAATTCTTTTTAATTGTAAAATTCTGATCAGAATATAGATAAGAAACTTCATCTATTAGATTGGTTATATCTATTTTTTTTCTAACAATAGTAGGTGATCTAGAATATTCAGAAAATTCATTAACCATTAATTTTAGTGCGTCTACTTGTTTAATTATTGTATTTGTTGATTTATTTAATAAATCTTTATCCGTCTTATTTAATTTATCTATGATTTTATTTTGAACTCTTTCTGCTGATAGCTGTATAGGCGTGAGTGGATTTTTAATCTCATGCGCCAATCTTCTTGCAATTTCGCTCCATGCAATTTGTCTTTGTGCTTTTGCCACAACTGAAATATCATCTAAAACTAAAATATAAGATATGCCTGAGCTTTCTTGGAATGATGAAAGCTTTAAAATCAATGTTTTTTCTTCTTTCAACGAATCTAATACTATTTCTTTTGAAATATTTATAGACTCATTATGTTCTTTAAGTGCTTTATCAATAAAGCTTATAACAAGATTAAATTTTTTAACTTCCTTAATAGCATTTTTTAATTTTTCCCCAATCATATTTGATAATTTGAAATTTAATAACTTTGCTGCTGATTTGTTATATAGTTTAATTTTCTGATCCTCATCTATTACGATAATTGATGTCACTAAATTGGTAAGAGTCGTATCTAAAAATGTCCTAGCATCCTCCAAACGCTTTCTATCTTTTTTTGAATTTTTAGTTGCAGTATCTAATTGATATGTCATTGAGTTAAAGGATTTTACCAATCTCCCTAATTCATCCTTGCCTATCTCAGGTATTATTTTCTTATAATTTCCTTTCGCTATTTGGTTGGTTGCTTCAGCTAATAGTGAAAGAGGTCTTGTGAATCGCCTGCTTATAACAAATGAAATTGCTACCGAAGTTAAAATGGCCAACATAAGAACAATCGTTAATGTTAATGTATAAATAATTTTTAATGAATTTCTGCTATACCTGAGTTGCTGGTATTCTTCGAATACTGACTCTACCGAAACTGCAACATTTGCAATCGATTCAGGAATTGGTTGAGATAACATTAATATCTCTTCTAAACCTATTAAATCCGTTGTTTGATTTATATTATTATAAAAAATTGGAATAAATGCTTTAAGCACAAGATTGTTTTCTTTTGCTTCTTCTATTCTTACGAAGTATCCACTTTTGCCCTTTGTTAAGTCTTCAAGGGTAAGTGTTGTTGTATTTATGGTTGAATTTATGGTTGAATTACTTTGTGATATCGCAGAAATATTTCCATCACTTTTATATAAAACTGCACTTGCAATACTAAATTTTTCCCTTAAATCAATTAAGATTTCTTCTCTTTTTTCAAAAGGTTTATTTGAAATTGCATATGCAATACTTTTCCCTTTTAACTGTATGTCATCAATTAAGATATCTATTGTATTTTGTCCAAGAGTTAAGCCGCCCTCTAGGGCCGACTCAACCCGAACATCAAACCATGATTCAATAGATTTTGTTAAAAAGTTTACTGAAACCAAATATACAATTAAAACAGGAATCAGAACCATCATCCCAAAAGATATTACTAAACGTAAAGTTAATTTACTTCCTGTGATTTCTTTTTTTACACTTTGAAGTAATTTGAATATTTGAAAAAGTATAAGAAAGAATAAACATAAAACAAATGCCACGGATATTGCTAATAAAACCAAAAAGGTATCATTTGAAACTAAATTATTATTTGATAATGACTGAGCTAGCAGGATTAAGAAACCTACTCCAATAATGGCAACAGAGGTAATTAAATACTTCATAATTCTCTCATATCATACAAAATTATATTTGATTGAACATCCCATGATTTATTAAATACATCTGCTTGAATTGCCTTGGGCAATCTTCCTTTATCAAGCTCTACCCATATTTTTAATTTTGTTTTTTCTAAATTTTTATACTTTTTTATTATAATTTCTTTTTTATTCAATAAACTTTGGATCGCTTCTTGCTCACTTTTAAAGCTCTTGGCATTCCCTTTGATATCTATTACCTCAAAGACTTTTCTTAGCGAAAAATATTTAATTTTGTATGAATAATTATAATGCTGTATAACTTTATCAAACCAAAATTTATTTTCTTTAATTATTTCAATTTTTAAATTGAAAGCAATAGGAATGCCTCTTTCAAGAAGCTCAATAATATTAGGTGGCAATGTAGAGCTTTGCTCAAGACTAATAAAAATACTATTATCATCCCTACCTACGTTAATGCCCTTAATATCAAAATTATTAATCTCATTGGCAATACCCATACTTAAATTAATGGTAAGACTTAAAAATAAAAATAAATTTAAATTATTTTTTTTGAAGAAGAGCATAAAATAATCCATCATGAAACAATGAAGGCAATAACTGATTATCGTCTACATTCACATTTTTTGGAAATTTAATTTTAATTTCATTAGCCGTTTTTTCATCATTTAAAAATCTATCGATCACCAATCTATTTTCTATTTCAAATATTGAGCAAGTCACATAAAGTAATTTACCTTTTGACTTTAACAATTCCCATGAAGCTCTCAATAATTCGAACTGTTTCTCATGAAAATAATTTAAGTCATTGGCTCTTCTTAGCCATTTTATATCTATGTGCCTTCTAACTATGCCGGATGCTGTACACGGAGCGTCTAACAAAATTCTATCGAATAATTTTTTATCCCACCATGAATTTCCAGTTTTAATTTCAGCGTTGATTACTTTAAAAGAATGACCTAGTCTATTTAAGTTTTCTATAATCTTTTGTACTCTTTGTTTATCAACCTCAACTGCCGTCAGCTTTATTTCTTCTATCTCCGTCATATGGCAAGCCTTCCCGCCTGGTGCAGCACAAGCATCTAAAACGCTATAATTTTTCTTTAAATCTAATAAATGAGATGCAAGTTGTGCCCCATAATCTTGAATTGACACCTCCCCCTCATAAAACCCTGGTAAGGAATCTAATGGTATTGGGTTTTTTATTAGTATTGCTTCATTGCCTAATACTATATGTTCAATATTTTTTTCTTCAATTTTCCTAATATATCCATTAATACTAATTTTTTTTAGGTTTATACGAATAATTAGTGCGGGGTGGGAATTTCCAATATCAAGAATATCTTTCCAAGACTTTGGGTATTCTTTTTTTATTTGATTTATCCACCAAGCTTGATAGCTATATTTTGCTTCTTCATTTTTTTCAATCTCTTTAAAGATCTTTATCTTTTTTCTTAGGAAATTTCTAAGTACGCCATTTGTGAATGCGGTATGTCTTCTATTAACCATATTTGATGCCGAAACAGCTTGATCTACAACGGTATATGAATTAGACCTATTAGATATAAGTTGAAATAATGCCACATGAATCAAAGCTAGAATTAATAAATTAGTAGGTTGTTTCTTAACTAAATTTTTAATAATAAATTTTGTTTTTCCATATGAGCGAAGGGTGCCAAATACTAAATCCTTGATTTGAGATAAATCTTTAGGATTAATTTTATGTTCATTCGAATATTTCTGGAGCACCTTGTTAAGATTGTTCCCCTCCAAAACAAATTTAACTATTTTTGCCGCTGTAAGTTGAGCTTCCTTCACTGGCTAACTAAATTAAGATTTAAGACTTTATGTCCCTTTACAAAATCTAAAGCTGTCATGGTTTTTTTGCCTTCTAACCGAACGATATCTAATTTCAATATTCCTGAAACCAACTTTAATAATAAATCATCTTCTAATAGGTATAATTTTCCTGGTAGAAGGTTTTGTTTACATTCTTTATTATATTTTTCTGCTTTAACAATTTTTAAATTCTTTCCTTCAAAATTTATGCTCATCATCGGGAATGGGTTAAATGCCCTAATTTTTTGACATAAAACTTCAGGAGAGTCATTGAGATTAAGAGCAGACTCTGATTTCTTTATTTTTTCTGCATAAGTTACATATCTTTCATTTTGATCTTCCCATTTAATAATTTTTCCTTTTTCTATTTCTTTAAGCAAACTAACTATCATTAAGGCCCCACATTCTGAAAGTTTTTTAGATAATATTTCAGTAGTGTCTTTACTTGTGATTGGCACCTTCTCCTTCATAATCATTGGGCCAGCATCAAGTTGTTTTACAATCTTCATTATTGTTACACCCGTCTCTTTATCCCCCGCTTCTATCGCCCTATGAATTGGTGCTGCGCCTCTCCATCTTGGTAAGATTGAAGCGTGAATATTATATATATGTCCATCAAATAAATTTAAAATTTCATCTGGAATCATTAAGCCATAGGCCACAACAATTAAAATATCTACATGCTTTGCAATAATTGCATTCTTTATTTCTGCATTATTTTTTAAAGTCTCTGGTTGGTAAACAGGAATGCCAAGTTCAATAGATTTTTGTTTTACGGGGCTTTTTTTTATACTCATACCCCTACCCGATCTTCTATCAGGCTGAGTTAAGACAAGCTTTACCTCATAGCCAGCCAAATTAATTTTTTCTAATGCTGGTACTGCAAAATCAGGAGTTCCAGCAAACACTACACTCAATTTTTTTATACTCATTTACCCATCTTAATCAATTTTTTCTTAATTCTACTCTTCTTTAAGTTAGACAAATAATCAACAAAAACTTTACCCTCTAAATGATCCATTTCATGTTGTATACATACCGCAAGGAGACCTTCAGCTTCAAGCTCGAACTTTTTACCATTTATATCCAAAGCTTGAATTTTTATCCACTCCGCCCTTTTTACTTTTTCAAAAACTTCGGGGACAGATAAGCAACCTTCTTCATTAATTTCCTCACCCTTAAACTCTAGTAATATTGGATTAATCAAGACTAATAATTCATTTTTATCTTCAGAAATATCGATCACTATAATCCTTTGATGAAGGTCAACTTGTGTCGCTGCTAACCCAATCCCTGGCGCATCATACATAGTTTCAGCCATGCTCCCTATGAATGATTTAATTTCACCATTAATATCCTTAACTTCACTTGCAACTTTATAAAGCCTTGGGTCAGGATATTTTAGAATGTTTAGTATTGTCATCTCTTAAACTTTTATGTTTTAAAAAAAATATTTTGAATTAATTTCATGGATTACTTATCTGATATTATAACAATATCAATTTAGATTTTTTTTAACCAAATTATGGGCCTATCATAATGCTAGATTTACTTATTTATTTATTCGAAAATTATATAAGTACTAAACCTAAATTAAATACTAATGACATTGCCCTTGAGCTTGAAGAGGCAGGTTTTAACAATAAGGATATTTCTTCTGCATTTGATTGGTTTAATCATTTAGAAAAATTAAGTAAAAATTCCTCATTAACTCATAAAGATAGTTTAAGAGTTTTATCTCAAATAGAATATGAGAAAATTTCTGAAGAAGCCTTTACTTTGCTTACATTTTTAATGAATGCAAAAATTCTTAATTCGACTGAATTTGAAATAATTTTAGATCAAATTATGATTCTTAATCAGAAATATATCAACATAGAAGAAATGAGGTGGATAGTTATGATGACTTTATGGAAAAGCGGAAAAGAAAATAGTTACCTATTTGTTGAAGACTCCATATATCAAAATAAACAAGCAGAGCTGCACTAAGATTGGGATATATTTTTTATAATTTTCGATAAAGTCTTGGAGTAATTTATCGTATAAAAGTGTATGCCAGGAACACCATTCTGAATCAATGTTTCAGATAATTCACTTATAAAGTCTACGCCAAACTCCCTTAATGAATCTAAATCATCTGCATAATCTTCTAATTTAAATCTCAACCATCTTGGAATTTCAGCACCACAATTATTAGCAAATCTAATGAGTTGCTTACTATTGTAAATTGGCATAATACCTGGAACGATAGGAATATTGATTGAGCTCTTCTGACATTCTTCAATAAATTTAAAATAAGCATCAACATTAAAAAAGAACTGTGTAATTGCTGAATCGGCCCCGGCCTCAACTTTATTTTTAAAGTTTATAAAGTCTTGTTTTGCACTTTCTGATTCAGGATGAACTTCCGGATAAGCGGCAACATCTATTTTGAAAGCATCTCCCATTTCTAACTTAATAAATCTTACTAACTCATTGGCATAGTTAAACTCACCAGAGTTTATAGCCCCAGAGGGATTATCTCCACGAAGCGCGACTAAGTGATTTATTTTTTGTGACTTATATTGATCCAATAATTCCTTAATTTCTACTTTTGAGGATGAGATACAAGAAATGTGAGGTGCTACATTAAAATCTGAATTACTCAGTTCAAAAACAGCATCTAAGGTCCTCTCCTTTGTTGAGCCACCCGCACCAAAGGTAACAGAAAAGAAATCAGGTTTATACTTATTAAGTTCTTTAGCTGTATGCTTAAGTTTATTTACCCCCTCTTGTGTTTGAGGGGGGTAAAATTCAAAACTTAACGGGGGAAGATTCGCCATCAAATTCTCCTAATAACGATAATTATCTGGTTTAAAAGGTCCAGTAACATCAACATCAATATACTTTGCCTGCTCAGGTGTGAGTTTTGTTAACTCAGCATTTAAATTTTTTAATTGAAGTACTGCAACCTTTTCATCCAAATGCTTAGGCAATGTATACACGCCCAAAGGATATTTCTCAGGTTGAGTAAACAACTCAATCTGAGCTATTGTTTGGTTTGCGAATGAAGAACCCATGACATAACTTGGATGCCCTGTCCCACAACCTAAGTTAACTAAACGTCCTTGGGCTAAAAGTATGATCCTCTTTTTATCTGGAAAAATAACATGATCTACTTGGGGCTTAATTTCCTCCCATTCATAATTTGATAAAGATGCAACATCAATCTCATTATCAAAATGTCCAATATTACAAACAATTGCTTGATCCTTCATTTTTTTCATGTGTTCATGCGTAATAACGTGATAATTACCTGTTGCACTTACAAAAATATCGGCGTGTTCAGCAGCATAATCCATTGTAACCACTCGATATCCTTCCATTGCTGCCTGTAGTGCGCAGATAGGATCAATTTCAGTGACCCATACCTGAGCTGATAGCGCTCTTAAGGCTTGGGCTGAGCCCTTACCAACATCACCATAACCTGCAACAACTGCTATTTTTCCGGCAACCATGACATCAGTGGCCCTTTTAATAGCATCTACTAATGATTCACGACAGCCATAAAGATTATCAAACTTTGATTTGGTAACGGAATCGTTTACATTAATTGCTGGGAAACTCAATTCTTTATTCTGAAACATTTGGTAAAGCCTCATAACACCCGTTGTAGTCTCCTCAGTTACTCCCTTTATATGGCCAATTTTGTCTGAATACCATGTTGGATTATTCTTTAATTTACCTTTGATGGCCGAAAATAAACATGTTTCTTCCTCTGAGTTTGGATTATTAAGAACAGAAATATCCTTTTCAGCTTTAACACCTAAGTGAAGTAAAAGTGTAGCGTCTCCGCCATCATCTAAAATCATGTTAGAAAATTTTCCACTTTCCCACTCAAAAATACGATGCGTAAATTCCCAATATTCATCGAGACTTTCACCTTTAAAAGCGAACACAGGTGTTCCACCTTCTGCAATCGCAGCAGCTGCATGATCTTGTGTTGAGTAAATGTTACATGATGCCCATCTAACTTCAGCTCCCAATGCCACAAGCGTTTCAATAAGAACGGCCGTTTGAATTGTCATATGTAAGGAGCCACTAATACGCGCTCCCTTCAAAGGTTGGCTTGAAGCATATTCATCTCTTATACCAATTAAGCCTGGCATTTCTGTTTCAGCAATAGCAATTTCCTGCCTGCCGAATTTAGCTAGCTTTATATCGGAGACTACGAAGTTTTTTGTTTTATTATTTACATCAGTCACTGTATTCAATTTATTTTCCTTTAAATAAAATTGTGACCAGTAGGGATTTTGTTCACCTATTATCCCGCTCTGGTACGGTAAATGGTGAACGTCGTTACAAATTTATTATTTGTAATCCAAGCCTGGGATTGAATAATCTCGCAACGTTCCTTGGAAGTAAGAATGTTAAATCATAACTCACGTTAAATCAAGAGCTTATGAAGTTTTCAAATTCAACCTAAACCTTTTTTATCGACCTTTTCCCAAGAAAATTCAGGTTCTGTTCTACCAAAATGCCCATAGGCTGCCGTATTTCTATATATAGGCCTTAATAAGTCAAGCATATTTACAATGCCTTTAGGACGAAGGTCAAAATTATCCATAACAATATTTGAAAGCTCTGAATCTGATACTCTTGCTGTACCAAAACTATCCACCATAATGGATGTTGGTTTAGCCACACCAATGGCATATGACACCTGCACTAGGCACTTATCAGCCAAACCTGCAGCGACGATATTTTTTGCGACGTATCTTGCCGCATAAGCTGCAGATCGATCGACTTTTGTGGGATCTTTTCCTGAAAATGCACCTCCACCATGAGGGGCAGCTCCACCGTAGGTATCAACTATAATCTTCCTCCCAGTTAATCCGCAGTCCCCTTGTGGGCCACCAATAACAAATCTTCCAGTAGGGTTGATTAAATAATTAATTTCACCCTTAATAAGATCTTTAGGAATCTCAGGTTTTATAATTTCTTCAATCACAGCCTCTCTTAAATCTTTAAGGGAAACTTCAGGCGCATGCTGTGTGGAAAGAACAATCGTGTCTATTCTTTCTGGTTTCCCGTCCTTATAGTGCATGGTAACTTGTGACTTAGCATCCGGCCTTAACCAAGTTAGAACCCCTTTCTTTCTAGTAACTGATTGGCGCTCCACCAAGCGATGTGCAAGATGTATTGGAAGTGGCATCAATTGATCAGATTCATTACATGCAAAACCAAACATAAGACCTTGGTCTCCAGCACCTTGATCCAGAGGGTCGTCAAATGCCCCATTAACACCTTGGGCTATATCAGGAGATTGAATGCCATATTTTATTAATACTTCACAAGTTTTATAATCAATCCCGTAGTCAATATTGTCATAGCCAATAAATTTAAGGGTTTCACGGACAACTTGCTCATAATCAACTTTTGCTGTTGTTGAAATTTCTCCCCCAAGTACAACTAAATTTGTACTTGTCAGGGTTTCTGCCGCAACTCTCGCAACGGGGTCTTGTTCCAAAATCGCATCTAAAATCGCATCTGATATCAAATCTGCGACTTTATCAGGATGCCCTTCGGAAACAGACTCTGATGTAAATAGATAGTTTTTCATAGTTATAGTTCTTTAAAAAGAGCTAGAATACCAAAAAACAAAACAAAAAGATAACTAATGAAATTTACAAAAATGCAGGGCACCGGAAATGACTTCATTGTCATTGACCAAAGAGAAAAACAATTTGGTTTATCAAAATCATTAATTAAAAGATTATCTGATCGTCATTTTGGTATTGGGTTTGATCAACTTCTTATTCTTGAAAAAAGTAACTCAAACAATGTTGATTTTAAATATCGTATTTTTAACTCAGATGGAGGGGAGGTTGAGCAGTGTGGAAACGGCGCACGATGTTTTTATAAATACATAAAAAAGTACCAACTATCAAGCAAATCAACTATTCAGGTAGAAACGAAATCAGGCATTATTTTACTTTCAGAAAATAGTGAAGGAATGGTTAAGGTAGATATGGGAATGCCCGTTATCAAGGATACAATTAATAATAATGGCATTAGCTATGACCATGTATCAATAGGAAATCCCCATGCAGTCATAAATTTGAGAGAGAATAATATTTTAGAAGAAAATTTTCGTGAAATATCTCTTAATATTCAAAGCTCTTGGGAGGATGGCATAAATGTCGGCTTTATGTCTGTTATTGATAAAAGCTCTATAAGGCTAAAGGTTTTCGAAAGGGGGAGTGGGTTTACCATGGCCTGTGGTTCAGGTGCATGTGCAGCTGCTGCAGTTGCTATATCAAAAAAAAATGTAGAAACGCCTGTCAATGTTCATATGGATGGAGGGATTGTCAAGATAGATTGGGACATGAAAAACACAATAACCTTAAGTGGCTCAGCTGAAATAAGTTTTGAAGGAGATATTAATCTTGCTGAGTATTCTTAATTTAATCAGATTATGAATGATTCAAGCTATCTAAAAGCTTACAAAGATTTTATATTATTCGAAAGAAGATTAAGCGAACATACAGTTAAAAACTATTTTAGAGATATAAGTATATTGGTTGAGCTTAATCAGAATATGGCACTTGAAGACTTAAAACCAAATAATATTAGAACATGTATTGCCTCCCTGCATTCAAAGGGCCTTAATAGTAACTCCTTATCAAGAATTCTCTCGTCCTGGAAGAGTCTTTTTGAGTTTCTCATTGATCAATATTCTTTTAAGCATAACCCTGTACTAGAAATAAAGGCTCCGAAAAAGAGTAAGAAATTACCCCAAATACTTTCAGTTGACCAAACAATAAAGTTAGTCAATATTAAAGGAGATGATTTTATTGCCTTAAGAGATCATGCCATTTTAGAGTTATTTTATTCTTCAGGTTTAAGGTTGTCTGAACTAGTAAATTTAAAATTAGAAGATATTAATTTTTCAGAAGAAACAATTACCGTTTTAGGTAAAGGCAAAAAAATGCGTATTGTCCCTGTGGGTAATGAGGCTATTCAATCACTAAAAGAATGGATTAAAATTCGAGCAACACTTAAAAATATGAATAGTAATTCTGCTCTTTTTTTAAGCAAACAAACTAGAAATCTCACACAAAGGGCTGTTCAGTATCGTTTAAAATTTTGGGCGAAGAAGCAAGGTGTCTCTGAAAATATCCATCCGCATTTACTCCGACATAGTTTCGCTTCACACTTATTACAATCAAGCCAGGATTTAAGAGCTGTTCAAGAGTTATTGGGTCATGAGAATATAAGCTCTACTCAAATCTATACGCACTTAGACTTTCAACATTTGTCAAAAACTTATGACCAATCACACCCACGTGCAAAAAAGCATAAAAAGTGATCAAAGTTTTTTATTGATAGCCTGAATAAATTAAATTATAGTTAGGCAATGGATGAAGAAATCACAACGCTTGAGGCTAAATTAACTGAATTGGTTAATGCCGTCAGTTTACTTAGACAAGAAAATAATGAAATGAAACCCACTGTTGAAACGTTACAGGAGGAGAATAAAATTCTTAAAGCCAAAATAAATGAGGCTACAATGAAAATTGAAAATCTTCTTGGTCAACTTCCAGGATAACTATGAAACAAGTTGAAATTAAACTTCTAGGACGAGATTTTACTATTGCATGTCCAGAGGAGGAGGAAGCTAATCTACAAAAATCAATAACTTATCTATCGAATAAGATTGATGAAGTACAAAAATCTGGAAATGTTATTGGGGTAGATAAAACGATTATTATGGCTGCCCTTAATATTACACATGAATTTTTGAACCATGATGTAACTTCAAGTGTCCATATAGTTGATTACAAAAAAAAGATAACTAATTTAACCTCTATAGTGGACCAGGCTCTAGAAAGTTAAATTTTGATTTTTTGATGCTGCTTAGATTATTAATTTCTTGAACTAGTCTATAGCATAGGTTTTAGTCAATCAGAATGTGGTGTGATCACACACGATTGGGTTACCTTTTAAGGGCTCTTGGCGTGTGAACCTAAAACTTCTTAGTCTATTACCACCTGAACCCTTGGTTCTGGATGCTAATCTAGGCAGCATCAAAAAATTTATAGCCTTCTAAAATATTTTAAGCCACTAATCTCGACTACATCTAAAGCTCATGCATGAGTGGCTCTAGGCGATAAACTTCTAGCCTTTTCTAAATTTTTTTTTACCATCATTTTATCTCTTGTATTAAAATCTAAGTATCAATAGTAAAAAAATAAAAAATTAAGGAACAATTTAGTATGCGCTACTGGCTAATGAAATCAGAACCTTCAGTTTTTACAATAGAAGATTTAGAAAATAGTCCCTTGCAAACCGTTAAATGGATTCCAACGAAAGGCATAAGAAACTATCAAGCTAGAAATTTTATGCGAGATGATATGTCATTGGGTGACCTTGCTTTTTTTTACCAATCAAATTGCGACAAACCTGGAATTGTTGGGATAATGAAAATTTCTAGACTTGCTTATCCTGACCCTCTTCAATTTATTGAAGGTCATAAATACTTTGATCCTAAATCATCAATAGAAAAACCAAGATGGTTAAGCGTTAATGTGACGTTGATAAAAAAAATACCTCTCATTGAACTTAAACAATTAAGGGCATTCCCTAAACTCAAAAGTATGCTGATCCTCAGAGAGGGTAATCGCCTATCAATTACCCCCGTCTTAGATGATGAATGGAAATTTATAACTGATGCAATTAATTAGCTTGATCTAGACTTCCAATTGATTTTGGATAAGTCACTATTCCCCAGGGTATCCCAGCAACCGAAATTCTTTTTTTAATCTTTAGACTTTCTGCATCAATGACCAACACCTCATCAGACCTTCCACAAGCAAGTAGTATATCTTTGCTGTCTGGAGTAAATGTGAAATGCCAACATCTTCTTCCCTCTTCGGTTTTAACTCTATCAATTTTCTCAAATGTTTTACCATCATAAACTTCTAAAGAACTTCTATTTCCTCGACCCCCACTCGCAGCAACATATAGTTTATCGCCAGTTGGACTAAAACTTACACCGTACGGTGAATTACCAGTGTGCTTATCACCTTCATCTACTTCATGTTCAGTTGTAACAGTCTTAACATAATCAAAATTCTTATCCAAAACAACAAAATTGTTACTAAACTCCAAAGTAGCAACATAAAATTGTCCATTAGGTGAAGCTTTTATACCTCTAGGTCTTAACCCATAAGATTTTGCGTCAAATGTTTTCACAATGTTGCCTGAGTGAAAATCATGGATAGTGATTGTATTATCAGCTTCATTAGTCACAATTATTTTAGAACCATCTTGACTAAATTCAATGCCTTCTGTTTCTGGCCCAGCAGTAATCTCTCTTACTTTTTTATTTTGATCTAAATCAACAACAGAAACTTTTGCTGGCGTTCTGTCATCATCGCCATCCTCCTCCTCATGGTTCATCTCACCCTTTGCTGGTGGTTTACCTGTTGAGGATGGTTCCGTCGATACAAATACCTGGTTATCATAAACCCTTACAAATTCAGGATTAATCCCTACATCAATGTTTTCTACTTCTTTTGTTTCGTAATTAATTTTTGATAGATTGGCGTCAAATTTGTTAGCTGTAATTAAATATTTTCCATCATCTGTAACGCCTATACCTCTTGGGTTACTAGCACCTACTTCTATTTGCTCGGCTACTTCCATTGAATTTAGATCTATAACGGTAATTCCACCTTTTTCAGATGTAATAAACGCTTTTCCTCGATCAGCGTCTCCACAACCAACTAAAAAAACTGACAAAAGGATTAGTTTAATATATTTCATAGCTTCCTCGATTTTACAAAACTTTAATAATATATCTTCTAATAGATGTATCAACATGAATATCATTAAAAATGATTTTTTCCTAAAAATATTTTATAGGCTTCGTTATTCGTTTCATTGATATAGGTATAACCAAGATTCTTTAAAAATTCTTGGAATTCTTCTGTACTTTTTTCATCAACTTGCATACCAACTAAAACTCTTCCAATATCAGAACCGTGATTACGGTAATGAAATAAACTAATATTCCAATGGCCCATTTGTTCAAGAAAGTTTAAAAGTGCCCCAGGTTTTTCAGGAAATTCGAACCTATATATAACCTCATTTTTAGCTTCAGGGGCATGCCCTCCGACTAAATGTCTTAAATGAAGCTTTGCTACTTCATTATGTGTTAAATCTATTGGATCAAGAGAAGCATTTTTTAACGTTTCCATGAGAGAGTCAGATTCATCAAAATTTTGTACGCCAATACCAACAAAAATATTTGCACTAGAATCACTAGAGTATCTATAGTTGAACTCCGTAATATTTCGTTTACCAATTAAGCCGCAAAAATCTTTAAATGCTCCTGGTTTTTCTGGGATTGTTACAGCAAAAATCGCCTCTCTCTCTTCACCGATTTCTGCTCTTTCAGAAACAAACCCCAGCCGATCAAAATTCATATTTGCCCCAGAAGCAGTAGCAACAAAAGTTTTTGAATTAACATTATTTTTTTTAATATACGACTTAACCCCCGCCACCGCCAATGCTCCTGCAGGCTCTAAAATAGTTCTCGTATCTTCGAACACATCTTTTATTGCCGCACATATTTCATCATTATCAACAATGATCATCTCATCAACATACTGCTGACAAATTTTAAATGGAATTTCTCCTACTTGCTTTAGAGCCGCTCCTTCTGCGAATAAACTTACCGCATCTAAAACAATTCTTTTATTTGCCTTAAGAGATTGTGTCATCGCGTCCGCATCTTGAGCTTCAACACCAATTATTTTTATTTCTGGTTTTACAGCCTTTATGTATGAAGCTATTCCTGAAATTAAACCGCCGCCTCCTACACAACAAAAAATAGCATCAATTGGACGAGAATAATCTTCTAAAATTTCTTTTGCTATCGTCCCTTGTCCTTCGATTACCTCTAAATCATCATATGGATGGACAAAAATTGAGCCTTCTTTTTTTTGAATACCTGAAGCGTGATCAAAGCACTCATGAAGTGTTTCTCCGTGTAAAACTACTTTAGCCCCATGTGATTCAACGGCATTAATTTTTATAAAAGGTGTTGTTTTAGGCATGATAATAGTTGCCTTACATTCTAAAATTTTTGCTGCTAAGGCAACGCCCTGAGCGTGATTCCCTGCTGAACAAGCAATAACCCCATTTTTAAGATTCTCATCACTTAAGTTTTTCATTTTATTATAAGCACCACGTATCTTAAAAGAAAAAACCGGCTGAAGGTCTTCGCGCTTTAATAAAATATTGTTGTTAAACCTTTTTGATAAATTTATTTGCTTCTCTAGGGGTGTCCTCAGAGCTGCATCATAAATGTTTGCGTTATCAATTTTATCTTTAATCTCATTTTTCATAACTTTAGTAAATTCTCAATTAACAGTTCAACGTGTATCATATAACCATAATTTTTGTTTAAAACAAAGGATTTAAGAAAATGAGCCTTACACAAGATCAACTAAAAAAACAAGTTGCCGATGCAGCTATTAAATATGTCAAATCAGGAATTATTGGCGTTGGGACAGGGTCTACAGCTAATTACTTCATAGATGCACTGGGTGAAATAAAAGATAAAATTGAAGGAGCTGTAGCAAGCAGCAAATCAACAGCCGATAGACTTCAGTCTCATGGCATAGAAGTGTTTGACCTAAATAGTGTTAATAATATTGATATTTATGTAGATGGAGCAGATGAGATTACTGAACATATGCATATGTTAAAAGGTGGGGGTGGCGCACTGACAAGAGAAAAAATTGTTGCAGCTAATGCAAAAACTTTTATTTGTATTTGCGATGAAAGTAAATATGTTCCTACCTTGGGTAAGTTTCCATTACCTATTGAGGTATTACCAATGGCGCGGAGTTATGTCGCCCGTGAGTTAGTTAAGCTAGGAGGACAACCTCAATTAAGAGATTTTACAACCGATAATGGAAATATAATTTTAGATGTCCATGGACTAACAATCAATGACCCAATCGAAATGGAAGCGAAGATCAATCAAATTGTAGGCGTCGTCACTAATGGTTTATTTGCAAAAAGACCTGCAAATATTTTATTGCTAGGAACCAGCGACGGCGTTAAAACATACTCAAAAAACTAGGTAATATTAATATAATTGTCATAAAATGTTATTAAAATTAATCAGATAAGTGGGAAAAAATCATGGCTTCAGAACATATATACAAACAATTTGACTCAGACCTTGGAGGTATTAGAACTAAGGTATTAGAAATGGGCACAATTGTAGAGGAGCAAATTAGCAATAGTGTACTCTCAATGGTTGAATCAGATACTAAATTAGCGAATGAAGTCATTACCCGTGATAGCGAAGTAAATTCACTCGAGTCTACTATTAACGAAGATATTTCATTAATTATCGCTAAACGCTCGCCAACAGCGGGAGATCTAAGAAATGTTTTAATGATGTTCAGAATTATTACAGACTTAGAAAGAATTGGTGATGAAGCAGCAAAAATAGCTAAAGCAACTATCAGAATTTTTGAAAGCGACCGAATGAGCAAGCCCAGATTTAAAGAAATTAAAAATATTGCTGCCAATGTTCAAAACATGCTCAAGTCATCACTAAATGCATTTGCAAGGCTTGATACAGAAGATACCATCAATGTATTAAAAAAAGATGAGGAAGTTGATGATGACTACCGCTCCTTTATGCGTCAATTAGTAACCTTTATGCTCGAGGACCCAAGAACTATTTCAATGTCGCTAGAAATGATTTTCGTTACTAAATCACTTGAAAGAATAGGTGATCATGCAAAAAATATCGCAGAAGGTGTTATTTATACTGTTAGTGGTGAAGATGTTCGTCATGAGTCAATTGAAAGAATTATTAAAACTCTAAATTCATAACTTTATCTACTTTTTTGGTGGTACGTATCCAGATGCTTGTTCTGCACCATCACCAAAAAAATACGCCTCTGTTTGTTCTGTTAAATATTTTCTAGCTTGAGGGTCTACAAGACTGAGTCTATTTTCATTAACCAGCATAGTTTGGTGTTTTAACCACCCTGCCCATGCTTCTTTAGACACATTTTCAAATATTTTACTTCCTAAAGGCCCTGGGTAAGGAGGAAAATCTAAGCCTTCCGCCTCTTTTTTAAGTTTTACACACTGAACCTTTCTTGCCATTCCAAATTCCTTTTTTAAATAGTTATATAAAATTAATTAATACTCATATGTTAATATGAAATTTGATTTAGGTGATAACTAATTACTTTCTTTAATAGTTATTTTAAACGGGAAGCTAAGTGAAATGCTTACACTGCCCCCGCAACAGTAATTGAGGATGGATATTTAATTCAACCACTGGGATCATTTCCTGGGAAGGTTTAATATTTAGTCTCATGAGTCTGGAGACCGGCCTTGTCAAACTAGCTTGAAAGTATTGCGGGGAGGCGATATTTGTTGATAAAACTTTTTTTCTTATAAAAAAAATTACAACTTTAAATACTCTCTTTAATACGCTCATAACATATCAATAAATTTTATCCGGGGAAGGATAAATAAGGGAGAGAAAAATTGTCAGCATTGAAAAATGCATTGCTAATATTATTAGTTATTCCACAAATAGTACTGGCTGATCTTAAGCTTGATAACATTGAAGTCTCTACGCCTTTAAGAGCTCATGAAAAAGAAAAGAATATTATTGCCGATACAACTGTTATTACTTCAGATGAAATTGAACGAGCAGGTTTGTCATCACTACCTCAGCTTCTTCAGCAGCAACCAGGCATCGAGGTAAGTAATTCAGGTGGGCCTGGAAAAGTTTCATCCATCAATATCCGAGGGACTAAATCAACGCATTCACTAATATTGCTTGATGGAATGAGAGTTGGTTCTTCAACATCAGGGATGACAGCAATTGAAAATATACCACTCTCTCAAATAGAAAGGATAGAGATTGTCAGAGGGCCAGCTTCAAGTCTTTATGGGCAAGATGCTATTGGCGGTGTGATACAGATTTTCACTAATAAAGGCAAGAAGGGGTTTCACCCTTATATTTCTGCTGGATATGGCCGCTATAAAACAAAGGAGGTTGCTGTGGGGGTAGCTAGTGGAAATGAATCTACTTCATTCGCCTTAAATCTCTCCGGAATTAACACCGATGCTTTTTCAGCATTTGTGCCGGATGATACCAAGGCTTCAAACACGCAAAATATTGACAAGGATCATTACAGAAACCGAAGTGTCACATCAAACTTATCTTATCAATTTAATGAGCAAGCAAAAATCGATTTTCAGTATTTTCTAACTACAGGTAAAAATATGTTTGATAACCGGTTTGCTAATTCTGATCCAACCTATATCGACTATAGAGATAAAACTAAACAAGAAGCTTACGCAACCAAAATAACTGGGAGGATAAGTAATCACTGGGAATCATCATTAAAAATTGGTAAAAGTACTGACTTATATTCTGCCCAACAAAAATATGACAATGGAGCATGGGTATGGGTTGATAATGAAGTAGATAGATATAAAACTACAGAGTATCAACTTTCATGGCAAAATAATATTGATCTTGAATATGGGTCAATCGTTTTACTTTATGATTTTTTAAAAGAAAAGATTGATACGACCGATACTTACGATAAAAATCAGAGAAAAAATCATGGGTTTGTCGTTGGATACAACTTACAGCACAAAAAACATACTTTTCAAACCAGCCTCAGAGAGGATCTAAATAGCCAATATGATAATGAAATCACTGGATCAATCGGGTATGCATATCAAATTAATCCACAATGGAGAATTAGCTCATCATTCGGAACAGCCTTTGTAGCGCCATCTTTTAATTATCTTTACTCTACAGTTGATCAGGCAGCCTTGGGCAATCCAAATTTAAACCCGGAAAAATCTCAAAACATTGAGGCAAGTTTAAGATATACCGATGATTCAACATCAATTTCTTTCACTGCATACCAAAACACGATTAAAGACTATATTATTTACGAATATGTTGCTCTAGGTAGGAGGGAAAATACTCATAATATCGATAAAGCAAAAATACAAGGTCTAACGCTAGCTGCAGACCATTTTTTTAATAACTTTCAGATTAAGGGAAGTGTAACAACCGAATCTACAGAAAACAATGAGTCTGGTAATGACTTGCCACGTACGGCAAACTTATATGGAAATGTAAATCTTAACTACTATGTGAATGATTGGATATTTGGTGTTGAACAAATTGGTTCAGGAAGTCGCTATGATGACAAATCAAATAATAATAAAATTGAGGGCTACATGATTACAAATTTAATTACAAATTATGAATTTAATGAAAAATTTTCAATTAATGTTAGGCTGGATAATTTGCTTGATAAAGAATATGCTTTAACTTATGAAGGAAGTCAGGCTAGTAATACTGGATATATTTATCAGACACCTGGTCGTGGGCTTTATACAAACTTGCACTATAATTTCTAAAAATAAACTAGAGTGAAAAAAATGGAAAAAACTAACTACGAAGTAAAAAATTTAGAAAAAGTTATTTTAATCAGCCTACTTACTTTTTTTATTTTTCTAACAAGAGGCACGCACCTCCTAACTGCCATCAGTTTACCAGATGCAACATTTGTTTTAATGTTTGCAGGTGGTATGTTTTTGAAAGACTATAAGTGGTTATGTTATTTTTTATTTATATCCTTTGGAATCGATTTTTTCTCTCCCCCCACCGAATTGGGGAACACGTATTTATTTAACTTAGGATATATAGGTCTATTTATATCATATTTCATGTCTTGGTTCTTAGGGCGGGGCTTAAATCCATTATCCATTTTTTCGCTTAAAAGATTCTTATGGTTAGGATCAATATTTATAATTTCATCTTATTTAATATCAACGATAACTTTTTATTATTTTTCTGGATGGGAAATTCAAGGAGGGGCTACTAATTTTCTGGCCAAATATTATCAAGAATTTTTCATTGTAAATGTGGCTTATCTGGCAATTTTGTTTGTATCTATAAAGTTTTTTCAAGTCCTATTAAAACGTAAAAACGTTCATGGGTACGAATGAATTAATTGGTTAAGACCCAATTATTTTTGTTATAATTCAGCGTGCTTTTTTAATGTAAAGGCCAGATAGCTCAGTCGGTAGAGCAGTGGACTGAAAATCCTCGTGTCGACAGTTCGATTCTGTCTCTGGCCACCACTTTATATAAAATTCAATTAAATTTATTTTTTTAGATTTTAATTCGACATTCTTAAATTCTAAGCAAGTCAATACAATATTCTGAACAACACAAAAAATGAAGATGCTAAGGCTATCTTAGAAATAAATTTTCTCTAGTCATATTTCTATAATCAACATGCAATAATCTTTTGTTTTACCAAACAATAATTTTATTAGACAATATAACTTAGTTGAAGTTCAACAATTTAGATGATCTACTCTTTAAAGGATAGAAAAATGTTACTTATTACGGCTTTTTTTTCTTCAATACTCGCGCTTATCTTTTATAAGCTTTCAATCAACGTCATTAAGTTAAGACGAAAATATAAAATTTCCTTAGGTTCATCAACAAAACATAAGGACCTGGAACAAGCGATTCGAGCACATGGAAACCTAAGTGAGTTTCTTCCTGTAGGTTTAATTTTGTTAGCTTGCTTGGAAGTTAATCATATTCCTAAGATTGTCGTTTTTATTTGTGGCCTTTTTTTTCTTGTTGGAAGGTACCTCCATGCGACCTCCTTTTTAAAAGAAGAGATAAACACATCCCAGCGCGTATTAGGAATGAAAATAACCTTTTGGAGCATCATAGTTATGGCAATATTAAATATACTTACTGTTGTAGTGCGCGTAATTTTATAAAGATTAAATTTAAATACAAATAATAGTAATTCGCATTAATGAGCTTTATTTATATTTGTGTTTTAATTAAGTTTATAAATTTAATTAAGGAAGTGAATTATGAATAAAGAAAAAATAATTGCCTCATTAAATCAAATACTGGAAATGGAACTTGCTGGTGTTGTTCGTTATACACATTATGCATTGATGATCTGCGGGTATAGCAGAATTCCAATTATTGGCTGGCTAAGAGGGCAGGCTACAGAATCCCTAGATCATGCAAATCAAGCTGGAGAATTGATTACAACCCTCGGTGGTCATCCTTCGCTTGGTATAGGCCCTTTATTAGAATCACATAACCATGATATTGGCAATATTCTAAGAGAATCTCTAGAGCATGAAATTGCCGCATTAGATTGCTACAAAGGCCTACTTAAATTAGTTGAAGGTAACTCAGTGATGCTTGAAGAATATGCTAGGACAATGATACACACAGAGGAAATGCATTTAGGTGAAGTAGACAAAATGTTAAGAAATCCAGGTGACGTTGAACCCTTCAATAAATGAAGTTTGACTTAGAAGTCGACGCTATTGGTCTGAAATGCCCTCTTCCAATCTTGTATTGTAAGAGGGGGCTTAATAGTATTCGAGAAAATCAGATTTTAAAAATTAAAACCACCGATAAAAGTGCTCTTAAAGATTTTAAATCTTTCTGTGATAAAACTGGGCACCAATTAATTGAATATTGCAAAGAAAATGAAATTACTACCTTTTATATCAAAAGATTAACTTTGTAATTTTTTTAGCTGCTGCACCAATTTATCTTTGTGTTCAGAAAACATACTTAGCCTTTCTTTTTCTTGTGCAATAATTTCTTTGGGTGCTTTGCTTACAAAATTCTTATTGTTTAGTTTTGCGCTTGCTTTATTTAAATCTAAATCTATTTTTTCAATTTCTTTCTTAAGCCTTGCTGACTCTGCTTCCTTATCTACTTCTATATTTAGCATAAGTTTATAATCATTTATGATCGCAACAGGTGCTTCCTTCTTTGGAAGTTCGGGCGTTATTTCAGCATCTGATAATTTTGCCAAACCCATAAGATATGGAACAAATTCTTCAAGCTGATTTTTATTCCCCGATAGAGCCAGTGGAATTTTATTTGCCGGTGAAATATTCATCTCACTTCGAAGGCTTCTAACATTATCAATTAATTTTTTAAGCGTATTTACCCACTCGATTGAATTATCATCAATTTTTTCTTCTCTAAAAATAGGAAATTCTTCAAGCGTAATTGACTCATGATCTTTTTTTATTAACGGTATGATTATCTGCCATATTTCTTCTGTAATAAATGGCATAACTGGGTGCATTGATCTCAATATAGACTCCAGAGTAGATAGCAATGTTCTTCTCGTTGCCCTCTTCTCAGCCTCGTTGCCTTGCTGAATTTGTACTTTTGCAAATTCTAAATACCAATCACAATATTCATCCCAAATAAACTGATAAAGCTCTTGAGCAACCAAATCAAACCTATACTCACTATAAGCACGCTCTATATTACTTAAAGTTTGCTGAAGTTTGCTGACTATCCATCTGTCTGGTTGAGAAAAACTCAAATAACCATCTACGCATTTTCCAAAACCATTATCTTCAACATCGCAATTCATTAAGACAAATCTTGATGCATTCCATAACTTATTACAAAAATTACGATAACCTTCACATCTTTGTAAATCAAATTTAATATCTCTGCCAGGGCTTGCTAAGCTTGCAAAAGTAAACCTTAATGCATCTGTCCCAAAGGATGAGATACCGTTGGGAAATTCTTTAGTTGTTTTCTTAATTATAGAGTCTGCTTGTTTTGGATTCATCAGCCCTTGGGTTCTTTTTTTCAATAAATCCTCAAGCGAAATACCATCAATTAAATCAATTGGGTCAAGAACATTTCCTTTTGATTTGCTCATTTTTTGTCCATCTTGGTCTCTAATCAACCCATGAACATATACATGCTTGAAAGGTATTTTATTTGTGACATACTTTGTCATCATTACCATCCTGGCTACCCAGAAAAAAATAATATCAAAGCCCGTTACAAGAACTGAAGAAGGTAAATACTTATCAAGAGCAAAATTTGATTTTTGTGGATATTCAGGAGTCCAATCAAGCGTTGTGAATGCCCATAACGCAGACGAAAACCATGTGTCTAGAACATCGTTATCTCTTTTCAAGGGCCCGGTATATCCTTCTTTTTTTGCCAGTTCAGTTGCCTCTTCAAGGGAATGTGCAACAAAAACTTCTTGATTTTCTCCATACCAGGCTGGTATTTGATGCCCCCACCATAGCTGCCGAGATATGCACCAATCTTGAATATTTTCCAACCATTGATTATAGGTATTCACCCAATTACTAGGAAAGAATTTGATTTCCCCCTGCCTTACGACATCTAATGCTTCTTCAGCGATACTTTTACCATTTAGGCCGTTAGCCTTTGTCATAGAAACATACCATTGGTCAGTTAACATTGGCTCTATTATTGACCCCGTCCTATCTCCTCTTGGGACTTTTAATTTATGTTTCTTAATTTTATCTAGATATTTTTTCTCTTTTAAATCCTCAATAATCTTTTTTCTAGCATCAAACCTATCCATGCCTTCATAAAGCTCTGTTCCATTTTTATTTATGTGCCCATCAAGGGTTAAAATATTAATGATTGGTAAATCATGCCTAACACCGACGCTATAATCATTGAAGTCATGTGCTGGAGTCACTTTAACTATTCCTGTACCAAATGTCGCATCAACATAATCATCCGCGATAACTGGAATTTCTCTATTAACCAGTGGAATTAATACTTTTTTACCTATAAATTTTTTATATCGATCATCTTCTGGGTGAACCATCAAAGCTGAATCACCTAACATTGTTTCTGGTCTTGTTGTCGCAATAGTTAGATAATTTTTTTCATCCTTTAGTGGATAATTAATGTGCCACATAAAACCATCTTCTTCTTCTTGAATTACCTCCAAATCCGACACTGCTGTTTGAAGAGTCACGTCCCAATTAACTAATCTTTTTCCTCTGTAAATTAAACCATCTTGATACAGCTTTACAAATACTTCAGTAACGCTTTTTGATAGGCCCGTATCCATCGTAAATCTCTCTCTAGACCAATCAGGTGATGTTCCTAAGCGTCGCATTTGTTGGGTAATTTTCCCACCTGAGTCTTCCTTCCATTCCCAAACTTTTTCAATAAATTTTTCTCTGCCTAGGTCATGTCTTGAAATTCCTTTTTGATCTAACTGCCTCTCAACCACAATTTGAGTTGCAATTCCTGCATGATCTGTACCAGGTTGCCATAAAGTATTTTTTCCCTTCATCCTATGGTATCTGGTTAACATATCCATTAATGTTTGATTAAATCCATGCCCCATATGGAGCGTACCTGTGACGTTAGGAGGCGGTAATAAAATTGAAAAAGAATCTAATTTTGATTCGTCTTCTCCAATTTTATAGTAACCGTTGGATTCCCAGTATTGATACCATTTATTCTCAATATCAATTGGTGAAAATGATTTAGATAATTCTTTTTTCATTAAATTAGGTCAAGTACTTGAAGTAATAATATTAACACGCGTGTTGATTCAACTTTCTTATTTTAAATGCTATTTAAGAACATATATCACAAAGATCATCTTTTTTGATTTTTAGGGTTTTAAAGTCTATATCCCGATGGTTAATCAATAATAACTTCCCATGGAGCGAAGTTCCTATGCCCAATAAAACTTTAATCACTTCACCTGCTTGAATTGATCCTACCAAACCGACTAAAGGTGAAAAAACTCCATGATCAGAACATTTTAGATTTTGTTCATCATCTTCACTTGGAAACAGACAGTTATAACAAACTGAATTATGAACTCTAAAATCAAAAACACAAACCTGGCCATCAAATTTTATTGCTGCTCCAGAAATTAAAGGTAACTTTAAATCAAAAGCAATTTTATTTAAAGCATAGCGAGTCTTAAAGTTATCAGAGCAATCAATAATAATATCTACATCTTTTGCAATAGACATAACTTCATCTATATCTAATTGTCTTTTTATTGGTATAACTTTAATATCTGAATTAATTCTATTAAGAGCTCTTTTTGCAGATTCAGCCTTATTTAGCCCTATTTTATTTTCATCGTGAATGATTTGGCGTTGTAAATTTGATAAATCAACATTATCAAAATCACATATTGTAATTTTACCTACCCCTGAGGCGGCTAAGTAAATAGCTACGGGTGAACCCAGGCCTCCAGCACCTACAATTAAACAATGGCTTTGAAGTAACTTTTTTTGTCCTTCAAACTCTATTTCTGGCAACAAAATATGTCGACTGTATC
The DNA here is from genome assembly GCA_018657165.1 of Nitrosomonadales bacterium. Lineage (GTDB taxonomy): Bacteria > Pseudomonadota > Gammaproteobacteria > Burkholderiales > Methylophilaceae > BACL14. The sequence continues at coordinate 40 of JABHXS010000134.1, read as the reverse complement.
TTTCAAGCTCTTTGTCTTGCATGATTTTTATATTTTTTTA
>JABHXS010000131.1 GCA_018657165.1 Nitrosomonadales bacterium | reverse complement strand
TTCTAACCAATAAATTATCTTGTGTTATTCCAGCATTATTAATTAAAATCTGTATTTCACCATATTTTTCATTAATTCTTTTTATTAATTTATCAATTGAATCGTTACTGTTGACGTCAAGCACCATTCCTTCGCCTTTATGATTTTGGGAAGATAGGGTTTTTGAAATATTTGAGGCGCCTTCATCTGATGTAGCTGTCCCTATGACAATTGCTCCATTGCTCGATAGCTCGCTAGCAATCGCCATTCCAATCCCTCTACTGGCCCCTGTGACCAAAACAACTTTTTTATTTATATCCATTTTTTTTCCTTATCTTTTAATTGCAATCAAATTTCTTTAAAGCGCTCTAGCGATTCTATTGAATCAATTGAAATATAATTTTTTTCCTTGTTAATCCTTTTACCAAGGCTTGTTAGCACTTTTCCTGGGCCAATTTCTAAAAAAGTATTTACATTTTTCGCTGCTATAAACTCTATAGTTTGTGTCCATTTTACAGGATTGAATAATTGATAAAAAAGCCCATCTTTTATTTTATCTAATTGGTCATAGGAGGCTGCCTCAAAATTTTGAACTACAGGAAAAATTGGCTCTTCAAAAACAATGGCATCTAAAAATTCTTTAAATTCATTTGCTGCCTCTTTCATTAAGCTACAATGAGATGGAACACTAACAGGCAAAACAATCGCTCTTTTAGCCCCTGCTGACTTAAATACCTCAAGTGAAGATTCAATTATATTTTTTTCTCCTGCCACTACAACTTGACCAGGGGAATTAAAATTTACCGCCTCAATTACGCCTTTTGCTCTTAGGTTTTGACAAATCTTTATAACCTCACTATCCGCTAGCCCTAAGATTGCTGCCATTGCTCCTTTGTCACTTGGAACAGCATTTTGCATTAGCTCAGCTCTTTTCCTTACAATACGAAGCCCTTCCTCAAATGTAAATACTTTTGCTGCTACAAGAGCAGTAAACTCTCCTAGGCTATGGCCTGCTGCGTAGGATGGATGGAAAATATCATTTTCTTCAAGGACCCTCCATGTCGCAATGCCAGCTGCTAACATTAAAGGTTGGGTGTTAATTGTTTGATTTATATCAGTATTTTCAATATTCACCATATCCCAAAAATTAATATTTAAGATATCTGATGCTTCCTCAAACGTTTTTTTAACCACCATGCTGGTTGATAGATTCTGCATCATGCCAACTGATTGCGAACCTTGTCCGGGAAATAAAGCTATAAAATCAGTCAAATTAAATCCTTATAAGTGCAGAGCCCCAGGTAAAACCTCCCCCAAACGCTTCCATTAAAATTAAATGCCCTGGTTTTATTTTATTTTTTTCGATCCCAAAATCAAGTGCCAGGGGAATTGATGCGGCTGATGTGTTGCCTTGGTGATCAATTGTTACGATAACCTTATCCATACTCATATTTAATTTTTTAGCAGTTGCTTCCAGGATACGAATGTTAGCCTGGTGAGGAACAACCCAGTCGATATCCTCTTTGGCAAGGTTATTTAAATTAAGCGTTTCATCAACAATCATATCAAGTGTATTTACGGCCATTTTAAAGACTTGATTGCCCTTCATTTCAATTGTTTCCCTGCAACCCTCTTTATCTTTTTTTGGAACATGAAGAAGCTCCCCATACTCACCCTTAGCATGAATATGTGTAGATAAGATTCCTTCATCATCCGAACTCGAGAGAATAATGGCGCCGGAGCCATCACCCCATAAAATTGCATTACTTCGGTCTGAATAATCAGTAATCCTTGACATCGCATCTGCCCCAACAACTAATACATTTTTTGCAGAGCTTGATTTGATAAATTTATCAGCCACTGAGAGTGCGTAAATAAAACCACTACAAACTGCCTGTATATCAAATGCGGGGCATTCAATTATTCCTAATTTTTTTTGTAAAATACACGCTGTACTTGGAAAGACTTTGTCTGGTGTTGTTGTTGCAACGATTATTAGATCTATATCATTTGGCTTTAGATTTGCATCTTTAATTGCAATTTTTGCTGCTTCTAGTGCCAGATCACTTGTAAATTGATCTTTTCCTATAATATGTCTTTTTTTAATCCCGGTTCTTGTGGTGATCCATTCATCAGTAGTATCTAAAGTCGACTCTAAGTCGCTATTGGTCAAAATTTTCTCGGGAAGGTAGCTTCCGCAACCTTTAATTTTTGAATAAATCATCTAGATTATTTTTTTATATTATTGACTCAACTTTAAGCTGATCTTTAATTTTAGATATTACATCATTTTCAGACTCTGAAATTGTTGTTTCTAAAGCATGAACAAAAGCAAATTCATCTGCTCCCCCATGGCTTTTTACTACAATTCCGTTTAAACCAAGAAATGATGCTCCATTGTAGCGACGTGGATCTAATCTCTTTTTAAACCGTTTCAAAACTGGAAGAGCAATAATTGCTGAGATTTTAGTTAGCCAGTTACGTTTAAATTCTAACGTTAAAAAATTTGCCATCATCTGAGCAAGGCCTTCAGTAGTTTTAAGAGAGATATTTCCTGTAAAACCATCACATACAACCACGTCTGTTGTCCCTTTAAATATATCATCACCCTCGACATTTCCATAAAAATTTAAATGGCTTTCTCTAAATAATTCAGCAGATCTTTTTACTACCTCACTACCTTTCATTGATTCACTTCCATTACTTAATAACCCTACAGAAGGATTATTTTTTTTATGTAAAACGTTAGTTAAGATTGAACCCATAATACCAAACTGCAGAAGTTGCTCAGGCGTGCAGTCTGCATTAGCGCCCAAATCTAACATACAGGTTGTGCTGTTTACGTTTGGTAGTTCACTTGATATTGCTGGCCTATCAATACCAGGTAACATTTTCAAGACAAAGCGTGCAGTAGCCATTAGTGCGCCTGTATTGCCTGCGCTCACACAAGCATCAACCACGCCTTCTTTTACTAAATTAATACTCACCCTCATTGATGAATCTTTTTTATTCTTTAGGGCACTTTGGGGCAGTTCATCCATCCCGACAACTTGAGTTGTATTGTGTATTGATACCCTTGGATGATTGAGTGATTTTTTCTTCCTGAGAATTTTGGATATCAACTCAGAATTACCAACCAAAACAATTGAAATATTTTTATATTTTTTTAGGATTTTTAAAGATGCTGGGACGGTAACCGATGGACCAAAGTCGCCTCCCATTGCATCAACTGAAATTTTATGTTGCATCAGTTCATTGTAGACTGGTGTCTACTAACCTTTTGTCTCGATTACTTTTTTGCCTTTATAAAAACCTGATGCGCTAACGTGATGTCTTAAATGTGTTTCACCCGTTGTTTTTTCAATTGCTATTGCAGCATTTGATAATCCATCATGAGAACGTCTCATATTTCTCCTTGATGGTGATTTTTTACTCTTTTGAACAGCCATAAAATACTCCTAGAAAATAAATATTACATTTTAAAGCTATTGACGTTTTATCTTAGTATTTGTAAAACAAAGCTTTAACACATTAATAGCACGAGATTTTATCATAAATCTATTATTTATTTAAGAGATTTTAAAGAGCTTAAATTACTATTAAATTTAATAATACCTAAACTTGGGTAACAAAAGATTATTTCCAACATGTTATAATCTGCTGCTGAGATTACAATATTCAAGATTGAAGTTTGTAAAGTTTTTTTAAAATCTAGAGTCAAAGGAATTTTTTTGATATCAAAAATCCTCATTGCTAACCGTGGTGAAATTGCTGTTCGAATAATAAGAGCATGCAAGGAAATGGGCATTACAAGTGTAGCAATTTATACTAATGCTGACCGACATGCCTTACACGTAAAAAAAGCTGATGAATCATATTTCATTGGAGCTGACCCTTTGTCCGGATACTTAAACGGACACTGGATCGCTAATGTTGCTGTTACAGCCGGCTGTGATGCCGTGCATCCTGGTTATGGTTTTTTATCTGAAAATTCTAATTTTGCAGCCATTTGCCAAAAACGAGGATTACATTTTATTGGACCAAGCGCTGAGATCATCCAAAAAATGGGTGATAAAATTGAGGCAAGAAAAGCAATGATTGAAGCCGGTGTTCCTGTGATACCAGGAAGCGAAGGTAACGTAAAAGACCTTAACGAAGCAATAAAAATTTCAAAAGATATTGGCTTTCCTGTAATGATAAAAGCAACAAACGGAGGTGGGGGGAGAGGTATTCGCAGGTGTGATAATGAAAAAGAAGTGGAATCAAATTATGAAAGAGTTATTTCAGAAGCAACAAAAGCCTTTGGTAGCCCTGAGGTATTTATTGAAAAATGTGTATTACATCCGAAACATATTGAGGTTCAAGTTTTAGCTGATCAAGATAATAATGCAATTCACTTGTTTGAGCGAGATTGTTCAATCCAACGGAGAAATCAAAAATTAATTGAGATAGCCCCCTCCCCCCAGCTTGATGAAAAACAAAGAACCTATATTGGTGACTTAGCTGTTCGTGCAGCTAAGGCCGTAAATTATCAAAATGCTGGTACTGTAGAATTCCTACTTGATAGTGAAAATAATTTTTATTTCATGGAAATGAATACCAGACTACAAGTTGAACATACGATCACAGAAAATATTACAGGTGTCGATATTGTTCAAGAACAAATTAGAATTGCCAGTGGGCTGAATCTAAGATACAAACAAGAAGAAATTCAACACAGGGGCTATTCTATTGAATTTAGAATTAATGCGGAAGACCCAAAACAAGAATTTGTTCCATCTTTTGGTAAAATAACGAGATATTATGCAGCTGGTGGCCCGGGTGTAAGGACTGATGCCTCAATTTACACGGGTTATATAATTCCCCCTTATTATGACTCAATGTGTGCAAAGCTTATTATATGGGCATTAAACTGGGAGGATGCCGTTGCTCGAGGTATTAGGGCGCTTGGAGATATTGGGGTGTTTGGCGTAAAAACTACTATCCCTTATTATGTTGAGATTCTTAAGAATGATAAATTTATTGGAGCTGACTTCAACACAAGTTTTGTTGAATCAAACCCTGAACTTACTAGTTATAATGAGGAAATGCCGCCAACTGTACTTGCGGCAGCAATTGGAGCTGCGATTGCAGCTCATGAAGGGATTTAAAAAATTATGAAAAAAATAAATATTACAGAGCTCGCCCTAAGAGATGGTCACCAATGCCATATAGCGACAAGATTAAGAACAGAAGATATGCTACCTATATGTTCAAAACTTGATGCTTTAGATTTTTGGTCAATCGAAGCTTGGGGAGGCGCAACATTTGATGCCTGTGTGAGGTACCTTAAAGAGGACCCCTGGGAAAGATTACAAAAACTAAGAAAAGCATTACCTAACAGTCGCATTCAAATGCTATTAAGAGGTCAGAACCTACTCGGATATAGACATTACTCAGATGACGTGGTTGATCTGTTTGTAAAAAAATCTGTCGATAATGGTGTGGATGTGTTTAGGGTTTTTGATGCGATGAATGATATTAGAAATATCGAAACATCCATAAATGCTGTTAAAAAATATAAAAAACATGCCGAAGGAACTATAAGCTATACAACATCCCCAGTTCATAACAATGAATATTTTGTTGATATGGCAAAAAAATTAGAATCTATGGGCAGTGATACTTTGGCAATCAAAGATATGGCAGGCCTTCTTACACCGCAATCTACAAAAGAACTTGTCTCACAGCTAGTTAAGAATATTAATATTCCTATTCATGTTCACAGTCATGCAACCGCTGGATTGGCAAGCTTGAACCTAGTTGCTGCAGTTGAAGCCGGGGCCACAATAATTGATACATGTAATTCAAGCTTTTCTGAGGGGGCTAGTCACCCCACTACAGAATCAATCATTGCTGCTCTTCAGAGTATGGGTTATGAGATAAATATTGATATTGCCGCAATAGAATCAATAAGTGAACATCTTCGAGAGGTACGAAAAAAATACTGGCAATTTGAATCAGAATTTACAGGAGTTGATCCAAGAGTTCTGTCAAATCAAGTTCCTGGTGGAATGATATCCAACCTATCTAACCAACTTAAAGACCAAAATGCACTAGAAAAGATGAATGATGTATTAAAAGAAATACCATTAGTTAGACAGGATTTAGGGTTCCCTCCTTTAGTTACACCTACATCTCAAATTGTGGGTACGCAAGCAGCTTTAAATGTTATCACTGGCTCAAGATACAAGACGGTTACCAATGAAGTTAAAAATTACTTTTTGGGTCAATATGGCGCCGCTCCAGGAAAGGTGAATGAGGAAATAAAGTCAAAAGCAATTGGTGATAAAAAAGCGATAACATGTCGTCCTGCTGACAAACTTAAACCTGAAATTAATAATCTCCGAGTGAAAGCAGATGAAATTATAAAAAATGATGAAGACCTTTTAACATATGCGATGTTTCCAGATTTAGCCACTTCATTTTTAAAAGAAAGAAATTCTGGCACACTTGTACCTGAAGAATTGCTTGTAAAAAGTGAGGTAGGTGATGCAAGTAATCGATATGCGCCTTCTGAATTTAATATTACACTTCATGGTGAAACCTATCATATTAATATAACGGGTTCAGGTAAATCAGGAGATATAGAAAGACCATTTCATGTTTCTGTTGATGGTATATCTGAAGAAGTACTTGTTGAAACGTTAGATCAAGTTTTGGTAGAGGGTGGAGATAACAAGGAAATAGGAGGTGATGAGGATGGAAAGCCGGCAAAGACAGCAAAGCATGCCCGCCCTACTCATGATGGATGCATTACAACAGCCATGCCCGGAACAATCATTGATATTAAAGTAAAGGTGGGTGACACCGTAAGTGCTGGCGACAGCGTCATTGTTATAGAGGCAATGAAAATGGAAAATGAAATACAAGCTTCAAAATCTGGTATTGTCATTGCAATACATGTTTCCAACGGTGATAGTGTTTCACCAAATGAAACATTAATCGAAATCAAACCTCAATAAACCATATGAATTTATTTTTTCATGAGTGAGATAATTCTTGCATCATCTTCAAGATATCGCCAAGAACTTCTTAAGAGACTCTCAATCGAATTTAGATCTATATCGCCAAATATAGATGAAACTAAAATCCATAACGAAACCTTTGAAGATCTAGCAAGAAGGCTATCAAATGAAAAAGCAAAAATTATTTCGATGAATCATCCATCAGCATTCGTGATCGGCTCAGACCAAACTGCTGAATATAACAACAAGCAAGCAAACAAACCACTTAGTATTAAAAATGCTTTTTCCCAACTAAAAGAGCTTAGTGGGCAAACATTAAATTTTTTTTCAGGTGTATGTTTAAAAAATGAGCAAAGAAAAATTTCAGTTGACGAAGTAGTAAAGTTCTCAGTAACCTACAAAAAGCTTTCAGATAAACAAATAAATCGTTATCTTGAACTAGAAGACCCGACACACTGTGTAGGAAGTATAAAATCAGAAGGTTTAGGAATAACCCTTTTAGAAGAGATTCAATGTAATGACCCTACTGCCGTAATAGGATTGCCATTAATCGAGCTATCAAAAATGTTTGCACGATTTGGAGTTGTTTGATTGGTGATAAATTCAAAAAATTATGGAAAATTATTTCTCATACCAACTTCAATTGAACAAAAATTTAATAATGACTTTCTGCTTGAAGTAGATAAAAAAAAATTAAAGAAAATTAAAGATTTTATTGTTGAAAGCCCCAAGACAGCAAGGCAAGCTTTAAAAAAGCTTAACTTAGATGAGAGGTTACAAGATTTAAATATTATGGAGCATAGTAAAAAATCCTCATATAAGTCTACAGATGATTACTTCCAGCCAATCTTTAATGGAAATAATGTAGGATTATTATCTGACTCAGGAGCCCCTTGTGTAGCAGACCCTGGGGCTATTATAGTCTCCAAAGCCCATGAATTTAATATCGAAGTTGTGCCATTGGTTGGTCCTTCATCAATTATTTTAAGCTTGATGGCGTCAGGCTTTAATGGACAAAATTTTTGTTTTCATGGCTATGCCCCGATTGAAGAAAATAAAAAAGCTAATTTTTTTCAGCATATCCAAATAAACATAAAGAAAAAGCAAGAAACACAAATTTTTATAGAAACCCCCTACCGAAACAATAAATTATTGGCTGATATCATGAAAATAGATAATGAATCTTTAAGATTATGTATTGCCATTAATTTAACTGACATTGATCAAACAATATTAAATGGATCAATAAAAGAATGGCGTGAAAGAAAAATGCCTGACTTAACAAAAAAGCTATGCGTCTTTCTTATCAATTAAATTCTTAATAGGTTTAAAAGTTTTTCTATATATTTTATTAATACCAAATTTCTTAATAAGAGCTAAATGTTTTTTTGTGGGATATCCTTTATGTGTATTGAGTTCATATTGAGGATAAAGGGCATGCAAAGACTCCATGTATTTATCCCTCTCAACTTTTGAAACAATTGATGCTGCAGATATTGCTGGTACCAGTGAATCCCCTTTTATAATAGCTTTTAAATTAACTCCTTCTATCTTAGGAGTATAAAGGCCATCAACAAAACATTGGTTAGGCCTTACTTTTAACATTAATATTGCCCTTTTCATAGCAAGTAATGAAGCATTTAAAATATTTAATTGGTCAATTTCCTCCACGCTTGCAGTAGCAAAAGCATAATCAAAGGCATTAGTCTTTATTTCTTCATATATCTCAATTCTTTTTTTTGGGGGTATTTTCTTGGAGTCATCTAAATCCTTTATTTGTAAGCTTTTATCTAGGATGACGGCGGATGCGAAAACAGGACCACACAAAGGCCCTCTACCTGCTTCATCAACTCCACAAATCATTGTCATTTAAGATATGGTTTAATCATTTTAAAAATCAATGTTGATGTATTTTTATTTAAATCTTTATGAAGTTTTTGGAATTTTAACTCTATTTTTTTTAAATATTTTTTATCTTCAATAATTTCGTGAGCTTTTTTAGCCAATAAGGATGGTTTAGCTTTATGTTGCAACATTTCTGGAACAATATTTTCTTTAAGTAAGATATTCGGTAGGCTAACATTTGGTATTAAACGCACAATTTTCCAGCCTAGATATGAAATCCACGATCCTTTATATATGACAATCATTGGTTTTTTATGTAATGCAATCTCTAGTGAAGCCGTTCCTGAAGCAGCTATTGCTATATTTGAAGAACCTATAATTTCCGAAACCCTTCCTCTGTACAACTTTAAATTCTTACTCTTGCTAACTTTAATTCGGCTTCTAATGAAGTTCATATTTTTATTGTTATTTGTAGGAATTAAAAACTTAGCTTTTGGGTATATTTTTAATAAATTTTTTGCTGTTTTAAGCAAAATATCTGTATGCGACCTCAGCTCACCCATCCGACTGCCAGGTAAAAGGGCGACAACTAGGTCCTTACTATTAAGGTTCAATTTCTTACGATATGTATTTGTATTTGATTTAAATGGAATGTTGTTTGCTAGCGGATGACCAACAAAAGTTGTTTTCACTCCTGCTTTTTCAAACAAAGGTTTTTCATGTGGAAAAATAGAAAATATATGATCAGTAGATTTTTTTATCTTATGAACCCTGTTTGGCCTCCATGCCCATACCGATGGAGCCACATAATGAAAGGTTGGGATCCTGTTTTGTTTGAGTTTCTTTTCAACATAAAAATTGAAGTCTGGCGCATCAACTCCTAAAAAGATATCTGGCTTCTCAATTTTTAAATACTTAATTAATCTATATCTCAAATAGATTAACTTAGGAATATTTGGAATAACTTGAAAAACACCATATAAAGAAAGATTTGAGTAATTGAAAAAGGATTTTAACCCCTGTTGTTTCATTAAAGGACCGCCAACACCTATAAACTCGACATTCTTTACTTTGGAGTTAATGTATGCCATAAGTTGGCCAGCTATCAGGTCGCCCGACGGCTCGCCTGCTAAAATTGCTATCTTAGCCACGTGGGCGTATAAGCCCTCTTTTTGATCTTTCAAAGAAATCCAAATAAAGGCCCACCTCTTGAGAGGAGTTTTTTAACTTTTCAAGTTCTTTTTTTGCCTGATCAATAGAATTATTTCTCATGTAAATAATTTTATAGCCTTTTTTAATATCCTCAATTGCCTGAGCACTAAAGCCCCTCCTCTTCAAGCCCTCAGAATTTATTCCATTTGGAAGTGCATTCCCACCCTTACTTACAGCCCTCACATATGGAGGAACATCTTGTGCAAGCAAAGTCCCCCCCATTGTCATAACATGTGCCCCAATCTTACAAAATTGATGAATTGCTGTTAATCCTCCCAAAACTACATAATCATCAATCTCAACATGCCCAGCTAAAGTAACACTATTAGCAAAAACGGAATTATTTTTTACAATGCAATCATGTGCAACATGAACATAAGCCATGATCCAGTTATCATCCCCAATAACTGTTTTATTATTTCCTTCAACAGTTCCAGTATTTAATGTGCAGAACTCTCTGATAGTATTTCTATCCCCTATTTCCAAGAAAGTTTCTTGGTCTTTATATTTCATGTCCTGGGGCTGCTC
>JABHXS010000122.1 GCA_018657165.1 Nitrosomonadales bacterium | reverse complement strand
GGCCTTAAACCTGCCCATTGCTTACAGGGCTCTATTGCACTTAATTCGGGGACAAGATTTATTGCCTTTTCTTTGAGTTCATGGGCTGCTTCTGAAGTTATTGTTTTATCAAAACCTACATTTTCAATAGTACTGCCAGCCAAAATAGAGCCACATTTTCTCTGTAATAAATAAAAATTTTCTGAATACAGAATTTTATCAAGTTTTATTTCTGACTTTGGATATCTTATTATCTGTCCTCTAATTGGATAAATTTTTCCTCTGTATTCCTCGTTAATGTCTGAGCTCCATGCCCCAGCTGTTGTCACAAAAAAATCACCCTTAATTAAATCATTATTATTCGTAGGCCAACCGTGCAGATAATTTGATGTTTTTCCAATTTTAGACATATTGATATTTTCAATTAATTTAATACCTAGCTCTGGAATATATTTCTTTAGGGATATCATTAATTTTTTTGGATTAATTTGTGCCACTCTTTTAAGCTCATATGATGGTCTATTATTAAATAAACATTTATTAATTTTAAAATTATTTTTTTTGGACCATTGCATCATTTCTTTTTTATCTGATGGCGCAATACAAATCATGTCTGACTCAATAAATTCCGGGTCTCCAAACCCATCTTTAATGAGTTTCTCTGATAAATCCTTATAGAAACTTAATGCCCCTGAACATAATTCATATACCCTTGGTTCATAACTCCATGGCATTAATGGAAATATAATGCCTGCGCCTGCCGATGATGACTCTTCGCCAACAACCGACTTATCCACTACTGTCACATCGTATCCACTTTCTTTAAGTTTAATTGCAGTTATACAACCTACAATACCTCCTCCAATTACCACGGCTCTTAAGGCCACTTCTTAATCTCCATTAATTATGTATTTTTCAAATAAATCTATATTTTCTTGAGTTCCTATGACAACTAATACGTCACCTGCCGATATAACAATATCTGGTCTTGGTTGTATATTTTCTAACATATTAGGCCTTCTAATATATTTAATTTCAACATCAAAATTCTTAAGAGAAAGTTTAGAGATTGGGCTATCATTCATAGAAAAATATTCTTTTATCTCAATTGAGTGAAGCTGAAGTAAATCCTGATTGCTAGTTTCATCACCAACGTCAGTTTCTCCAGCAAAATATCCTCTAAACATTTTGTATCTCTCACTTCGAAAGATTCTAATTTTCTTAATAACATTACTTAGTGGTATTCCAAGCAAGACAAGGGCATGCGAAGCTAACATTAAGCTTCCCTCTTGAACTTCTGGAACTACATCCGTTGCTCCAGCATTCTGTAACTTCTCTACTGAAGACTCATCCGCGGTTCTGACAATTACTGGCAAAATTGGATATGCCTCCCTAATTACGTTAAGCACTTTTTCTGTAGATCTATCGTCTGCATATGCAACTATTATAGCTTTTGCTCTCTCTATACCTGCTGCTCTGAGAACAGTTCTTCTGCTAGCATCGCCATACATTACATTTTCGCCGGCTGTAGATGCATCACTAACTCTATTTAAATCCATATCAATTGCTATAAAATTTATGTTTTCTTCTTTTAAGAATCTCCCAAGGTATTGTCCACTTCTTCCATACCCACACAAAATCACATGATCTGAATAATCATGGCCAACCCCCTCAATTTGTTTTACAAGTGTTTCTGATTTTTTTGTGTACCCTTTAGAAATCCATCTGGCGATTCTGCCATTCAATGGAATTAATAGTGGTGCTATCAACATAGATATTAAACAAACAGATAAAATAATCTGAAATATATCTCCAGATATAATGCCATTTTTTTGACCAAGCGCGAGAATTACAAAACTAAATTCTCCTGCTTGAGCCAAAATGATTCCTGTCCTGATTCCGACACCTAACTCATATTTAAAAATCATCGTTAAACCAGTAATTAAAATAATTTTAAATAATGTAAACGCAAAGAATAGGAGAGCAATAATTATAAAGTTGCTTTTTAATATATCTATGTCTAGCATCATGCCAACACTGATAAAAAATAAACCTAATAAAATATTTCTAAACGAAGTAATATCGGATTCAACTTGGTGTCTATAGCGAGTTTCAGAAATTATCATACCTGCAAGGAAGGCTCCAAGGGCATAGGACAAACCAGCCAATTTAGTAACATAAGAGAAAATAAGTGTAATCATTAAAACATTTAAAACAAATAATTCTCTTGATTTATTTTTCGCGACTATATCAAACCAAAAATTCATTACTGGCTTACCGGCTCTAAACACAATAAATAATAAGAAAATAATTTTCAACAATGCAAATATGATAAGTTTAAATAAATCTGCATCCAAATTATTGAAAACTGGGATCAATATTAAGATAAATATAACTGCAACATCCTGAAACAATAGAATGCCAATGGACAATCTCCCGTGTCGACTATTTAAATCTAATCTCTCAATTAAAATCTTTGAAACTATTGCTGTTGATGACATTGTAAGCGCTGCGCCAATAATAAAAGCTGAGGGCAATTGCAACCCGAAAAAAATTCCGCACACTATTACAGCCAAAAGAGTAATCAATACCTGTGTCCCACCTAAGCCAAACAATATGTTTCTCATTGAATTTAGCTTGGGCAAACTAAATTCCAAACCAATAGTAAACATTAAAAATACAATGCCAAATTCAACAAAATGTCGACTAGATTCAGAGCCTGGAAGAATTGCTAAGGCATGCGGTCCGAGAGCAAGCCCTACCACGAAATATGCAATCATAGGTGGTAGAGATAAATATTTGAAAAGTGCTACTAAGAAGACAGAGCTTACTAGTAATAAAATAATTAACTGAAGAGACTCAAACATAACCTATAAAACCTTTTTTATATTCTTTATTCTACTATCAATCCACACTATACTTATGAAATTGTAAATAATATTTATTTAAAAATATGTCATCAGAAAGAATAAAGCTTGCCCAAGACGTTTTGAAAATTGAGGCGGATGAAATAACAAAAGCTAGTAGCAAAATATCAAATGAATTCTCTGAGGCTGTTGAATGTATTCTTCGCTGCCAAGGTAGGGTTGTATTGAGTGGGATTGGTAAATCTGGCCATATTGCGGGCAAAATAGCATCTACTTTTTCAAGCACCGGAACTCCTTCTTTCTTTATGCATCCGGGTGAAGCTAGCCATGGTGATCTAGGCATGATTACAGAAAAAGATGTCGTTATCTTTCTTTCTAACTCAGGTGAAAGTCAGGAGCTAATGATATTGCTTCCGCTCATCAAAAGAATAGGAGCAAAAATAATAAGTATTACAGGTGATACTAACTCTACTTTGTTTACTGAGAGTGACATTCATATAAATTCCTCAGTGACAAAAGAAGCATGCCCTCTTGGCCTTGCTCCAACAGCCAGCTCATCTCTTATGTTGGCTTTAGGAGATGCGCTTGCAGTATGTGTTCTTAATGAAAGAGATTTTGGTGCTGAGGACTTTGCAAGATCACATCCCGG
>JABHXS010000078.1 GCA_018657165.1 Nitrosomonadales bacterium | reverse complement strand
CTTTATATATTTCTTTTTTTGTCGCACTAATTTCTTTCTCATGTTTTTTTAATGATTTATTTAATCCTTTTTTAACCTTTGAGTTTTTCTTAATTTCTTTGTCAATTAAATCAATTTGCTTCTGTATTTTATTTAAATTATTTTTGGCATCTTCAGTTTCTCCGGCAGGGAGTGAGGAAAAATTAAAGCTAAAAATAAGGATAAGTAGGAATTTTTTGGCTCTTCTATTCAATTTCAATTAAATTTTCTCCAGTCATTTCCCTTGGTTTTTTCTCCCCCATTAAATTTAAGATTGTTGGTGCAATATCAGATAGTTGCCCATTTTTTTTAATTTTTCTAACCTGCTTACCAATATAAACAAAAGGCACCTTATTTATAGTGTGCTGCGTATGTTTTTGTTGATTTTTACTATCCATCATTACCTCGGCATTACCATGATCCGCAGTAATTATCATTTGCCCACCATTTTTTTTAATTGATTTGTATATCATTCCTATACATTCATCAAGTACTTCAATGGCCTTTATTGCTGCATCTAAATTCCCAGTATGACCTACCATATCTCCATTAGCATAATTACAAACAATCAGATCATACTTTTTTGATTCAATTGCTTCATTCAGTTTTTTTGTTATTTGGTATGCACTCATTTCTGGTTTTAGATCATATGTATCAACTTTTTCTGATGGAATTAGAATTCGGCTTTCACCTTTATAGCTTTCTTCACCCCCCCCATTAAAGAAAAAAGTTACATGAGGATATTTTTCTGTTTCAGCAATGCGAAGTTGAGTTTTATTTAAGGCTGAAATATATTCACCTAAAGAATTTTTTATTTCAATTGGTTTGAAGATACTTTTAGCCTTTTTTTGTTTTTCATCATGATTAGTTAATGTTAAATAATATAAATTATTAGGCCGAGTAGGACGGTCAAAATTATTAAATGATTCGTTAAGTATGCTGTCTGTTAATTGCCTCGCTCTATCAGATCTAAAATTCATAAAAACAACCATGTCATTATCATTAATTCCTGAATAGGCATTAGAATTTTGTATCAATGTAGGCGCTACAAATTCATCTAATTCCCCTCTGCTATAAGCCTTATTGAGAGCATCTTGAGCAGTTGGTTCAATATGCGATGAACTTGCATTAACAATTACATCATATGCCAAATGCGTCCGATCCCATCTATTATCTCTATCCATAGCATAGAATCTTCCAGAAACTGTTTTGATCTCACCAAGATGAATATTTTCACAAAAATCTTCTAGTTTTTTTATGTATCCTGAAGCAGATTTAGGCGGGGTATCTCGGCCATCTAAAATTGCATGAATGTATACATTTTTAACATTTTGATCCTTAGCAAGCTTTATTAAAGCGAGGGTGTGATCAATGTGACTATGAACTCCCCCATCAGACAGGAGCCCAAAAATATGCAATGTATTGTTATTTTTTGATATTTTTTTTAAACTAGAAGTTAAAATTTTATTTGAAAAAAAACCTCCCTCTTTGATAGACTCATTAATTCTGTCTAGGTCTTGATTTATGACTCTGCCTGCACCAATACATAGATGACCAACTTCTGAGTTACCCATTTGCCCTTTGGGAAGACCCACAAATGATTCTGATGCGTTGATCAAATCATTTGGATATGTTTTGAGTAAATAATCCCAATTAGGAGTGTTAGCAGTGGTAATGGCGTTATATTTACTGTCTTCACCATGACCAAAACCATCAAGAATGAGTAGTAATAAAGTGTTTTTTTTCATTTATTTTTTGGAATGAATTTTTTTTATTTAATACGTCAATTATAATACCAATCAATACTAATTATTTGCCTATTATTAAGAGGTTTTATTTATGAAAGAAATTCTTATGTACAGCTCTCAATTTTGCCCTTACTGTGTGAATGCAGAAAAATTATTACTTAATAAAGGGATTAAAAAAATAAGAAAAATTATGGTTGATGAGAACCCTGCCTTTATGAATGAGATGATAAAAATTACAGGAGAAAAAACAGTGCCTCAAATTTTTATTGGAGATAGACATATTGGGGGATTTGAGCAACTAAGGTCGATTAATAATGATGGTAATCTTGATAAATTAATCATCGATATTAAATAAGTTTCAAAGCAAATATTTATTATTATATGTTTAAAGGATAGAATGTGGTTAAACAAACATTAATTTAAATTACAATTAGGAAATCAAATGGCCGAAGATAAAAAAACAAAGAAAAAAGTCACAACAAAAATAGATGCATCTGAATCAGAAAATCAAGGGCCAGGATTTGGTATAGAAAAATTATTCCTAAAAGATGTTTCGGTTGAGATTCCGAATTCACCAGAAATTTTTACTAATAGAGAGGCTCCGCAGATTTCAGTCGAGCTAAATAATGCAGCTAAGCCACTATCTGATGGTTACTATGAAGTGAGTTTACAAATTACAGTAACCTCTAAGCAATCTGATGAAACTGCATTTTTGGTTGAAGTTACACAATCAGGCATTTTTAAAATCTTAAATGTACCTGAGGAGGGGATGGAGATGGTTTTAGCAATCACATGCCCGAATATATTGTTCCCTTATGCTAGAGAAGCCATATCAGACTTAGTTACTAAAGCTGGGTTTTCACCTGTCCTACTTAATCCAATTAATTTTGAAACAATGTATATGCAACAAAAGGAAAAAGAGGCGGGAGCTGCCAAAAAGGCTAACTAGTTTGGTAAAAAAATCTTATAACTTTTTATTATTTTTTTTCTTTATTTCATTCAGTTTTTTTGTTCAAGCAGAATTTATATCCGTTAAGGTAAAGCAGGCTGTCTTATTTGAAGGGCCTTCTAAGACAACAGAAAAAATGTTTATTGTGACTGAGGGCTATCCACTTAAAGTGCTTGTAAACCTCAAAGATTGGAAAAAAGTTAAGGACCATAGCGGTAAGATAAGTTGGATAGAGGCAAAAAATATTCAACAAGAAAGAACGGTATTAATTTTAAAGGATGATGCAGTAATTTTTAATGAAGCAAATGATAAAAGTCATAAGCTAGCTAATGTAGATAAATTTGTAGTCCTAAAATTAAATTCCCCTATGCTTATTGGTAGCTGGGTACAGGTTAAGACTCAGATAGAAGGTTTGGTTGGTTTCATAAACTCAAAAGAAGTCTGGGGTTTGTAGTATGAAAGTTTGTGTGTTGGGGGCAGGTGCTTGGGGGACTGCTTTAGCCATTCATTTAGCAATAAATACGGAAGTAACTCTTTGGGCTAGAGACACTAGTCATCTCTCTGGGATGAAAAAATCAAGATCAAATCCTAAATATTTAGGTGATTTCAAATTTCCTGATTTATTGACATTGCAAGATAATTTCAAAGAAGCAGTATTGGGCTGTGATTTTATTCTATCGGCCATTCCAACTGCAGGGTTTCGGAACATATTAAAAGAGCTAAAAAATATAGATGTAAATATACCTATATTATGGGCAAACAAGGGTCTAGAGGCATCCTCAGCAAAACTTCCATTTGAGGTTATGGGGGATGAATTTGGAAGCTCTGAAAATAACAAAAGAAGCTGGGGCGTTTTATCCGGACCAAGTTTTGCAGCTGAGCTTATTAGAGGCCTTCCTACGGCAGTCACAATTGCTACTAATGATGAAGGCTTTTCAAATAAAATCGCACCACTTTTCCATCACAATAATATGCGCTCTTATATCGGCAATGATATTGTAGGTGTTTGTGTTGGTGGGGCGCTTAAAAATGTTATCGCCATTGCAGCTGGAATATCTGATGGGATGGGTTTTGGAAATAATGCGCGCGCCGCTTTAATTACAAGAGGTTTAAATGAGATTAAAATATTTGGATTAAAAATAGGCTCAACAGCTGAAACATTTTCAGGGTTGTCAGGCATGGGCGATCTCGTCCTAACATGTACAGGTGAATATTCACGTAATCGAGAAGTTGGTTTACGGCTTGCTAGAGGAGAGTCATTAAAAGGCATTTTAGAAGGTCTTGGGCATGTTGCGGAAGGTGTTTATACGGCCAAGGAAGTTGCCAAGAGGGCAATTTCTCTAGGTATCGATATGCCCATTACCAATGAAATTAATAATGTTCTTTTCCACGCAAAACCTGCTCAAGAAGCCGTTTTAGATTTAATTGAAAGACCGATTAAGCAAGAGGCATAAAGCTTAATTTCCGCTATCAAAATTCAATTGTCGCCAAGCTTCGTAGACAATCACACCCACACTATTTGATAAATTTAAACTTCTGTTATTTCTAACCATTGGAATCCTAATCTTTGTTTTAATTTTTTCAGACTCTAATATTTTGTTAGGTAATCCACGAGTTTCAGGTCCAAATATAAATGAATCATTTTTTTTGTAGTTAGATTTTGTATATAAGGATGTAGCCTTTGTAGTAACAGCGTAAAACCTTGAGCTTATTAGAGTTTTATAGCAATCATTAAAGGTATCGTGCTCTTTTACATTAGCCAAATCTATATAGTCCAAACCAGCCCTTCGTAGATTTTTACTACTAAGATCAAATCCGTAAGGTTTGATAAGATGAAGTGTTGAATTTGTATTGACACAGAGACGTATTATATTTCCTGTGTTTGGAGGTATTTCAGGCTCAAAAAGAATTATATTAAACATATGATTAAAATTTATACAGTTGTTAATAAATAAAATGAAAAGTATTAACAATTCATTTATAATTAAAATATTCAAAGTATATAGGATTTAACATGGCTAAATCAGAATTAACAGTAAAGGAAAAAACTGTTTCATTTATAAATCAAAGCAATAGCATAAAAAAAGGAGAGGCTGAGTTGTGGAAGAAAACTGCCATTCAAAACTTATTTGATATTCCTTTTAACGATTTGATGTATCAAGCGCATCAGGTCCATAGAGATAATTTTGATCCAAACAAGGTTCAGCTCAGCACTTTATTGTCTATTAAAACTGGAGGCTGTTCTGAGGATTGTGGTTATTGCCCACAGTCGGCTAGGTATGATACAAACGTTGATAACGAACCAGTAATGCATATTAAAGATGTAATTTTTGCTGCAAAAAAAGCCAAAGATGCAGGTGCTACTAGATTTTGCATGGGGGCGGCATGGCGAGGGCCAAAAGAGAAAGATATCAGATTGGTTGAGGAGATGATTTCCGAGGTGAAGTCACTTGGCTTAGAGACATGTGCTACATTAGGTATGCTTAAAGAGGGGCAAGCAGAGAGGTTAAAAGATGCTGGATTGGATTACTACAATCATAATCTTGATACCTCTCCAGAATATTATGGAGACATAATTTCAACAAGAACATATCAAGATAGAATTGATACATTAAGCCGTGTAAGAGATGCAGATATAAATGTTTGTTGCGGTGGTATTGTTGGTATGGGTGAGTCTAGAGAAGATCGCGTAAATCTTATTTATCAATTAGCAAACATGGCCACCCCCCCTGAAAGTGTTCCTATTAATTTATTGACCAAAGTAGAGGGTACCCCCTTAATTGATGCTACGGAGCTTGATCATTTTGAATTCATTAGGATGATAGCAATTGCAAGAATTTGTATGCCCAAAAGTTATGTCAGGCTTTCTGCTGGGAGAGAAAGTATGGGTGATGGCATACAAGCATTAGCTTTCTTTGCTGGGGCTAACTCAATTTTTTATGGGGAGGAATTATTAACAACTGGAAACCCTGATGTTGAAAAAGATCAGCAATTGTTTAAGCGATTAGATATAAAGCCAATTTAAATGATTTTATTGGATGAAATTGACTCTTCACTTAGGGATTTAAAAAAAAGATCGTTGCTCAGAAAAAGAGTAGTTGTCAACTCTAGACGAAAAAATCAAATAAATATAAATGGAAAATGGTTAATTAATTTTGCTAGTAATGATTATTTAGGGTTATCTCAAAATGGGGCAATTAAAAAAGCTATCATCAATGGAATAAAAAAATATGGGAATGGAGGCGGTAGCTCACACCTTGTTTCTGGACATACAGAGGCCCATCAAAACATAGAAAAAATTACAAGAAAAAATTTAGGGTTTGAATCTTCATTATTATTTTCATCAGGCTATCTTGCCAATTTGGGGATAATAACAACGCTTTCTGGAAAAGATTCCTATATCTATGCAGATAAACTCAATCATGCATCGCTCAATGATGCTTGCATTTTAAGTAGGGCAAAATTTATAAGGTTTCCACACAGTGATATGGCTGCATTAGAGCACCATCTTAAAAAAAACAAAACTAAAAAAAATAAATTGATTGTTACTGACGGTGTTTTTAGTATGGATGGAGATCTAGCAGATATTCCAAAATTAGTTAAGTTATCCCAGATGTATGATGCGTATTTATATATTGATGATGCCCATGGATACGGGGTTTTGGGAAAAAGTGGTCAAGGAATAATAGAACATTATGAAACAAATGGTTTGATTAAGAAAATCGCAAAAGATAATATTATTTATACATTAACACTAAGTAAGGCTGTTGGTATTTCTGGGGCATTGGTATGTGCAAATACAAAAATTATTGATCTTGCTATAAATAAATCTAGAACATATATTTATACAACAGCTGAGCAACCTGCGCTTATGCCGGGCATAGAATG
>JABHXS010000055.1 GCA_018657165.1 Nitrosomonadales bacterium | reverse complement strand
GTTATCAATTTTTTGGAAGAACTATAATGAATATATTATCAATCGATACTTCGAGTCATCTTTTATCTATTGCTTTATTAAAAAATAAAATACTTTTAGAGGAAACATATTCATCAGATAAAAAGCACTCAGAAAATATCATGCCTTTATTAAAAAATTTAATAGAAAAAAATGGTATTAATTTTAGTGACCTTAATGGAATTGCTTTTGGCGCAGGCCCAGGAGCATTTACAGGGGTTAGAATTGCTGCAGGGGTAGCATATGGTATTGCATATGCCCATAGTTTACCTATCGTAGGCATTAACAATTTAGAGGCACTCGCAAAAAAAGCAGATAAAGAGATTGTAATATCTTGTATTGACGCAAGGATGGGTGAGGTATATATGGGTGCTTATAAGAGGGTTGCAGACAAGTTTGTGTCGATCATCGATAATGGTGTTTTTGAGCCAAATAATTTACCTAATCTAGAGATTGGGGGCGGAGTTATTGTTGGATCTGGTGTTTCTGAATATAAAAAAAATCTTAATGAAAAATATCAATCAAAAGGAATTGTGATTGATGATAATGAGTATCCTTTGGCGGGGGCCATTGCCTATTTAGCATTAAAAAAATTAGATGAAAGTTTTAACCTTAAAAATGCTGCTCCAATTTACATAAGGAACAAGGTTGCAAAAACGATTAGTGAAAGAAAAATTGATTCTGAAAATAAAGAAACAAAAACCAAGCTTTAAGAATGTAGAGTTGGGCGATATTGAAAAAATTGCTTCGATTGAAGCGAATTGTCACATTTCTCCCTGGACAAAAAAAAATTTCCTTGATTCAATGAGCTCTGAGAATACTTTTCAAGTGCTCAAAAATGATGAGCTAATTATTGGTTATTATGTCGCAAGCTTTGCCGCTGATGAATGCGAACTCTTAAATATTACTATAAAAAGAGATTCTCAAGGAAAGGGGTTTGGTAAGATTGCCTTAGATCATTTAATCAACTATTGTTTAAAGAGGGAAACATTAAATCTCTTTCTGGAAGTTAGAAGTTCAAATAAAAATGCTATTCTGTTATATGAAAACAAAGGATTTAATGAGGTTGGAATTCGACCTAATTACTACAAAACATCAAATGGAAAGGAAGATGCCATTCTAATGGCACTTAGTTTATAGATTAAAATGATCAATAAAAGAATGGCATATGAGGAACTGAATTTACTTCCAGTTTGGCTTCATAGAAAAAGACAAGAAAAAGTAAAGCGTACATTATTTGATATCGGCTCATATTTTTTTAAAGAATTGAATATTTCTATTATTTTTCCTCAGTTTGATGAACCTTCAAAAGATGAAATTGAATTATCTAAAAATTTGCATACTTACATGAATTCCATATCAGAAAATTCAAAATGCATTAGAAACTTAAAGGAAAGTGAGTTAGCTGCGACATTGAAAATGAACTTATCTCATCATATATTTCTGATTGGGGATACTAAATCTATGGAGCTGAATGATTTAGGCATAAATTTTAAATCATCACCATCTATAGAAGAAATGTTAGGAAATACAGATAAAAAGAAAAAGTTATGGCATGATATCCAATCATTACTGCGGGATGAAATGAAGGAAAAATTTTAAAAAATGCGAGCATCAAAATTTTATATTGCAACAAGAAAAGAAGCGCCCGCAGAGGCAGAGCTTTTAAGTCATCAGTTATTAGTAAGGGCGGGTATGGTTCGATTGCTTGGATCGGGATTATATACAATCATGCCATTGGGGCTAAGGGTATTAAAAAAAATTGAAATGATTATACGTGATGAGCTCAATGATACAGGCTGTATAGAGCTTCTTATGCCAGCCATTCAGCCAGCTGACTTATGGAAGGAATCAGGACGCTGGGAAGAGTTTGGTCCTCAAATGTTAAAAATTAAAGATAGACATGAAAGGGAATTCTGCTTTGGACCCACACATGAAGAAGTGATAACAGATATTATAAGAAAGGAAATTAATAGTTATAAACAGCTACCTATCAATTTATACCAGATTCAAATGAAATTTAGAGACGAGATAAGACCAAGATTTGGTGTTATGAGAGCAAGGGAATTCCTAATGAAGGATTCATATTCATTCCATACTAATTTTGATTGCCTCAAAGAAACATACCAAAAAATGTTTAAAGCTTATGAGAGTATTTTTGAGAAGATAGGTTTAGAATTTAGAGCGGTGTCGGCAGATAATGGCACTATTGGCGGCGATGCCTCCCATGAATTTCATGTGTTAGCAGATTCTGGTGAAGATGTTCTTGTTTATGATGAACATTCAGATTTTGCTGCAAATATTGAGTTAGCAAAAGATCACCCTGATATTAAGAAATTTAAAACTTGCCGAGGAATTGAAGTTGGCCACATCTTTCAATTAGGGACAAAATATTCTGAAAAAATGTCGGCTAATTTTATTGCCGAAGATGGCACTTCAAAGCCAGTCATTATGGGTTGTTACGGGATTGGGGTCTCAAGGATTGTTGCGGCAACGATTGAACAAAGTCACGATGAAAAAGGTATTGTTTTTCCTCCATCCATTGCACCATTTGAAGTTATCATTACGCCAATTGGTTATGATAAAAGCACAGCAGTAAAAAATTATGCAGATAAACTTTATGATGACTTAATTAAACAAGGCTTCGATGTTTTGTTGGATGATAGAGGCCTTCGTCCTGGAGTGATGTTTAGTGAGGCTGATTTAATTGGAATACCCCATCGGATTACTGTTGGTGAAAAAACTATTTCAGAAAATAAATATGAGTATAAAAATAGGAGCGAACAAGATTCATCAATCACCAACTTGCATGAATTGTTAACTAAGCTTAATAGCTAACTTAGTCCAGCACTTTGTATGCATGGTAAGTACCAAACTCACCTTCTGAATCAATGTAAACAAAATAATATCCGTTTAGCGTGTAACCTAAGCCATTAAAATGATTTTTTGAGCGCAATTTTAAATTTTTTGGCAACATACTCTCTCCCTTAAATTTACCTTTGGTGTCATAAACTAAAAAACGTTTGTGGTCTATATCAAGTAGAATTAACTCATTATTTTTTACATCTGTAAAAGCAACAAAGTGGCTTGCGACATCGTGATGTTGAACTTTAGGAGTTTTAAAATCAAGCTCAATTGTTTTTTTAGCAGCAAATTCTTCTGCATCAACAACGATTACCTTGTTTGATTTTTCTTGTTTCGCATAATACAAATTATTTTTACCATCAAAAGAAGGCATTGTGCCAGAACTTTCAAAAGCAAAAACTGTATTAATAATATCACCCGATTTGCCGGTCAATAGACCATCATCATCAAGCTCTAAGGAATAAATACCTGTCATAGGCGCAAATCCTGCTGCAGCCGAAACATTGTATGTAATTGTTTCAAGTTTATTTTTTTTAGTATTAAAATAAATGGATCGATTATCAAAGCCTGGTCGGGTTGATTCTATATAATTTCCTTTTTCATCATAGGTGTGGACAAGAGATTTTGATATGGGCGCTTGACTATTCGAGCCCATAGGGGCTAAACCACCATCGGCAATATAATATTTTTTCTCAACTGGAATGTAAGCTATTGTTTGGGGCCTTGTAGTTGGCTCTTTTTTGAGTGGGATTTTAAAAATGAGCTCGGCCTGTTCCTTAATTTCAGCGTTAAGGCTCCCCGCGTAAACAGTGATAGTTGATAGCAAAACAAGCATTATTTTTTTCATTATTTTTTTCCCATTTTAAATTTAAATTAACTATTTATAAGTCTTCTTTGAGCTTTTTATGTTCAATAAATATTGCATCACCGTAACTAAAGAAACGGTATTTCTTATTAATGGCATGATTATAAAATTTTTTTGTAAATTCAAAACCAGCAAAAGCAGACACTAGCATAAGAAGAGTGCTTTTGGGTAAGTGAAAATTAGTGAACAAGCTATCGACGACATTAAATTGATATCCAGGCGTTATAAATATATTAGTTTTTTGGTCACCCGTTTTAATTTCATTATTTATAAACGAAGCTTCTAAGGCTCTCATCGAAGTAGTACCAATTGCAATAACACGACCATCATTTTTTTTGGTTTGAAGTATTTGTTTTTTTAATTGCTCTGAGATATTAAAATATTCATAGTGCATTTGATGGTCAGAAATATTCTGAGTTTTGACGGGTTGGAATGTTCCAGACCCAACATGAAGCGTTAAAAAATTATATTTAATTTTTTTTTCTTTAAATTTTAAAAAATCTTTTTCGGTAAAATGTAGGCCAGCGGTAGGGGCTGCAACAGCACCCAATTTTTTAGCAAAAGTAGTTTGATAGCGTTCTAAATCCTCTGCTTGATCTGCTCTATTAATATAAGGGGGAAGTGGCATATGACCAAAACTTTCAAGTAAATCAGTAAAGTTTGAATTGTATAATTTAACCTGAAATAATTTTTTTTTAATATCCGTCACTTCTAAATAAATGAATTTTGAAATAAATACCTTAAGGCCAATTTGAATTTTTTTTGAGGTTTTAATCATTACCAGCGCACTAGTAGGGTTTAAGATATTTTCTATGAGAAGCTCAACCCTTCCCCCTGTAGGCTTTTCTCCAAATAATCTAGCCTTAATAACTTTGGTGTCATTGAAGATTAGAAGGTCATTAGGCCGTAAATATTCAAAAAATTTTTTACAATGAATATCTAAAATGTTCTTTTTTTCTGGGTTTACAATTAATAATTTACTATCACCGCGGGTCTTTGGAGGTTGCTGAGCAATTAAGCTTGATGGAAGCTTATAATCAAAATCATTGATTTCCATACGCTTCATTGGTTGATATACTTACGGCTTAATTTGGCCGGGATGGCGGAACTGGTAGACGCACGGGATTCAAAATCCCGCGCTGGTAACAGCGTGAGAGTTCGATTCTCTCTCTCGGCACCAACAAGATTTAAAAATTTATACATGGTTGAACATAAGCCAATTAATCCAGAAACACATGAGATTATTGTTTGGCCTAATCCTGCAATATCATGGTCTTCGATTAAAAAAATATATTTTTGTTTTGTTATCCTAATCATCACTAT
>JABHXS010000156.1 GCA_018657165.1 Nitrosomonadales bacterium | reverse complement strand
AAGGTTTGAAAGTATGTTAGAGGGTGCAAATTTTGCTAGCATTTTATTTTGAAAGCGAAATCTGTGTGGTCATTGTTTTAATTAATTGGTCTTCCATGCCAGATGCTAGCCTTTTTTCCTCCTCATCTTTAGCTAAAATGTTTGCATCATCATAAGTATAAGATCTCGAGGCCTCAATTGTTAGGGGTTCATTCCATTGACTATTTTTGTTTTTGAATCTATACGTAACCTCATAATCTAGTTGATATTCACTTACCGCTCCAGTGCCTGTCAAAGTTAAGATTGTTTTTGTGTAATTATTTTTTATGATTTGGACAATTTTTTCTGCTTTGGAAGCACTTTTAATAGAAATTCCAGCCTGCCTAAATTTCCTTTGAAGAGTTTTGTTAAAGCTATCAGTTCCCCCTGAAATTGAAATTGAACCAAAATTTGCTTCAATATTACCTCTTAACTGAAAGCCACAAGCACTTATAATCAGCATAAGCCCTACAATAGTTAATTTTTTGAGGGTAATTTCCATAGCTAATTCTTGATTACGATACTCACTAATTTATTTTTAACATATATCATTTTTATTATTTTATTATTATTTGTATATTTCTTTATATTTTCTTGCAAAAGAGCTTTGGCTTTTATTTCTTCCTCAGTGTCCTGAGTTGATATTAGCATACTTGCTCTCAACTTTCCGTTCACTTGAAGCACAATTGAAATTTCATCTTTGATTAAAGCATTTTCATCGGCGTGGGGCCATTGAGCATTCTCGATTGGGCTATCTGGTCTCAGATTTTCCCATAAAGCTTTAGAGATATGTGGTACAAAAGGATTTAACATTAATATGACATTCTCAAACATTTCCTGTCTCAATTTATAGGACAATGCCCTAAGATTATTAGATTTTGTGTAGGCATTGATAAGCTCCATAATTGAAGATATAGCTGTATTAAAACTATTGCGCCTATCTAAGTCATCCGTTACTTTTTTTATTGTAGAGTGAAGCTTGAAGCGTAAGTTGTTAATTTCCTTTTCACTTATGCTGCCTTCATCTTCGCTATTATTTTGGTGAATGAAAGTTAATGACCAAAGTTTTTTTAGAAATCGATGAGAACCTTCAATACCCTTATCTGACCACTCAAGGCTTTGTTCAGCTGGGGCAGCAAACATGATAAAAAGTCTGGCAGTATCGGCACCATATTTTTTAATTAACTCATTAGGGTCCACTGTGTTACCTTTGGATTTTGACATTTTGGTACCGTTTTTCAATACCATGCCTTGCGTTAATAGTTTTTTAAATGGCTCAGGATTATTAACTAGATTCATATCATATAAAATACGATTAAAAAAACGTGCATATAATAGGTGTAAGATTGCATGCTCAATGCCTCCGATATAATAATCTACCGGTAGCCAGTGTTTGGCTCGTTCATCAAGCATTGCATTATTTTGATTAAAGCTAGCATATCTCGCAAAATACCATGAGGATTCAAAAAAAGTATCTAGTGTGTCGGTTTCTCTTTTTGCTTTGCCCCCACAATTCGGGCACTTGCACTCTATGAAATCCACCATTTTCTTTAAAGGCGACCCATGGCCATCAATTTTAATATTTTCAGGCAATTCTATTGGAAGGTCTTTTTCATTAACTGGGACATCCCCACAAGTTTGACAATGAACCATTGGAATAGGACAGCCCCAGTAACGCTGTCTTGAAATACCCCAGTCTCTTAGGCGGTACTGAACCTTTCCTCTTCCTTTGTGTAAGGATTCAATTTTTTCAGTTATAACTTTTTGAGCACTAGAGCTTTCCATTTCGTTAAATTCATCTGAATTAATTAATGTACCTTCGCCTGTGAATGCAAATTCATCAACTCCTATATCATTTTTAATTACCTGCTTGATGGGCAGTTTGTATTTCTTTGCAAATTCATAGTCTCTCTCATCATGTGCTGGAACAGCCATGATTGCTCCTTCTCCGTATCCTGCTAACACGTAGTTTGCAATCCAAATGGGTATTTTTTCCCTGGATATAGGGTGCAATACATATAAGCCAGTAAAGATTCCAATCTTTTCTGCTGTGG
Organism: Nitrosomonadales bacterium; assembly: GCA_018657165.1. Lineage (GTDB taxonomy): Bacteria > Pseudomonadota > Gammaproteobacteria > Burkholderiales > Methylophilaceae > BACL14. The sequence goes on along the minus strand of JABHXS010000156.1, from coordinate 4,000 downwards.
CTATATCTGCTTCTGATACGCTATTACTGAGATTTTTAATAAATGATTGGATGGATGTATCATTAATTTCTCGACTTAATTTATGTTCTGGGCAAATTGCTAAGAATGTTGCCCCCATTAAGGTATCAGGCCTTGTTGTGTAGACTTTAATTTTTCTAATTGTTGAATTACTTTTCGGGGCAAGTTCGAATTCAATTTCACAGCCCTCACTTCTGCCAATCCAGTTTTTTTGCATTGTCTTAACCTGTTCTGGCCAGTCATCCAATTTATTAAGGCCGTCAAGAAGGTCGTCAGCATATTTTGTAATACGCATAAAATATTGTGGAATTTCTTTTCTTTCAATCAGTGCACCTGATCTCCAACCTCTCCCATCAATCACTTGCTCATTAGCTAAAACTGTTTGATCAACAGGGTCCCAATTGACCGTTGATGTTTTTTTATAAATCATGTCTTGCTCAAAGAGCTTTAAGAAAAGCCACTGCTCCCACTTATAGTATTCAACTGAGCAAGTAGCAATTTCTCTTTGCCAATCAATCGCCAGCCCAAGCTCTTTGAGCTGTTCTCGCATATGCTCAATATTTTGGTATGTCCATTTTGCTGGTTCAGTTTTATTTTGAATCGCTGCATTTTCAGCAGGTAGTCCGAAAGCATCCCACCCCATAGGCTGCATAACATTAAACCCATTCATTATCTTAAATCTTGAAATAACGTCACCAATTGCATAGTTTCTTACATGACCCATATGTAGCTTTCCGCTTGGATAGGGAAACATTGAAAGCACATAATACTTTGTTTTATTTGAGTCTTCTGCCGATGAGAAAGATCGATTTGTATCCCAATAACTTTGAATATTAGATTCTATTTTTTTAAATGGGTATTCTTCTTGCATAATTTATTTTAATTTTTTTACAATCTTTGCATTTATATTATCTGGATTATCTAGGCCGTCAATTGAGATAAAGATGAGTTCATTTATCGTATTTTGATTTGACAGATCTGAATAAAACTTAACAAGCGGTTCCGTTTGTTCATGGTAAGTTTTGAGTCTTTTAATTATAGTGCTTTCTTTATCGTCGTCACGGATGATGAGTGACTCGCCTGTTACATCATCAACCCCATCTTTCTTAGGTGGGTTAAATGTAATATGATAAATCCTTCCCGAAGCAGGGTGAGTTCTTCTGCCCGTAAGCCTCTTAATAATTTCATTGTCTGGAACAGAGACTTCAATTACGTAATCAATAAATATTTTTGCATCTATCATTGCTTGTGCTTGAGGGATTGTTCTAGGAAAGCCATCTAGGAGAAACCCATTTTTACAGTCGCTTTTATTAATTCTTAGTTTTACTAAATCTATTATTAAGTTATCAGGGACAAGCTTGCCTTGATTCATAAAATCTTTAGCTTTAAGTCCTAGTTCAGTTTTTTCTCCTACTGCTGCTCTAAGCATATCGCCAGTAGATATTTGGGGAATTCCAAATTCTTTTGTTAAGAATGCGGCTTGTGTTCCTTTCCCAGCTCCTGGGGCACCAATTAGTATTATTTTCATTTTTACTCCTAAAAAAACAGTTGAATTATATCAGCAATAAAAATTTATTTTATTTTGTGTAACATAATTTTCTATATTTATGAATTGCTCTATTGGTAGTGTTTCAGCTCTATCATTTGGCGCTATCTTAAGGTTTAGAAAATCTTGATCAAACAAAATATTTTTAAAATTATTTTTAATTGTTTTTCTTTTTTTTGAAAAAGCTGTTTTAATGACCAGCTCAAAGTTATCTTCATTTATGATTTTATGGACACTTCTTTTTTTTCTGGCTAATCGAATAAATGCTGAAGTGACTTTTGGTTGCGGTGAAAATGCCGTTGGTGGTAATTCAAATAAAAGATCAGCATCAAAATAATATTGAAGGATGACTGACAGCCTTCCATAAGATTTGTTTGATGGTTTAGCTGTTATTCTTTCAGCCACTTCCTTTTGAACCATAAAATAAAGCTCAGCAGTTGAATTATATGTTTTTGTAATTTTTAATATGATCTCAGTGGCAATATAGTAGGGTAAATTTCCAACAATTTTATTAAATTTTGTAAAGAAATAATCGTCTATATTTAATATATTTTCAGAAAATATTGTTATTTTTTCAGGGTTAATTTTGCTATTTAAAATTTTTACCATATCAGGATCAATTTCAACAACTGAGATGTGTCTAACTTTTTTTAATATTGGGTTAGTTATTGCCCCTAAACCTGGTCCAATTTCGAGTATATTGTCAGATTCTTTTGGATTAATTTCCTTAATAATTTTAGCGACATAGTGGCTATCAATTAAAAAATTTTGTCCAAATTTTTTTTTTGCTTTCAATGTTGGTTGTTTACTAAATTGATTGCTAATTTAATTGATTCGAACAAGCTACTTGGGTCAATTTTAGTAGATCCAGCAATATCTAGGCCTGTTCCATGATCCACTGACGTTCTTATAATTGGCAATCCAAGGGTTACATTAACGCCTTTACCAAATGTAAGCGCCTTAAAGGCTGATAATCCTTGATCATGATACATGGCAAGAAAGCAGTCAGTTTTACTTATTAATTTTGGCGTGAATGCAGTATCTGCTGGGATTGGACCTTTAATAGAAATACCCAACCCTTTCATTTTATCAACAGCAGGCTTTATTATTCTTATTTCTTCATCGCCAAACTCCCCGTCCTCACCGCTATGCGGATTTAGTCCAGTAACAGTAATTTTAGGCTGACTAATATTAAATTTATTTTTAAGTTCATCATGAAGGGTGTTGATTGTATGACACAACCTTTTTTTTGTTATCTGCCTTGGAATATCCTTTAGTGCGATATGCGTTGTAGCGAGCGCTACATTTAATTGATTGCTAGCCAATAACATCACCTCATTCCCTTTAGCATTGCATGCATTAGCAATGTACTCCGTATGACCAGTAAACTTACTATTTTCTGTTGTTAGAATTTTTTTATGAATGGGTAGGGTAATTAAGGCATCAAATTTATTAGCTAAACATAATGCAATTGATTTTTTTAACCCTTTTAGCTGTTGCAATGAATTATTTTTATCTAACTTCCCACAAATGACTGGATTTTTATAATCTAAATGCATTATTTTAAGCTCTCCATTCCCTGGGTGAGAACGTATTTTTTCTGTAAAAATAAGATTCCTTTTATGTTGTTTTGCTCTTGAAAGTATGGCATTTTTATTACCAATAATTGTAATACTAGCTGGAAATTTTTTAAATGCTAGCATTACGCAGAGATCTAAGCCGATTCCTGCTGGATCACCAGATGTTATAACAAGGTTAGGTAATTTGTCATTAGTTTTCATAAAGCCAGATTTCTACATGAGCCCCTTCCCTCAAGGTTTTAACCCAATCATTGAACCTTATATCAGTTTTTTGTTTTAGAAGTATCTCTCTCACTCTTTGTCTTAAAGATTCTGTTGATAAATCTTTTTCCCTTCTATCTGTTACTTGGATTAGATGCCACCCAAGTGCAGTTTTAATAGGTTGGCTAATTTCATTTAAATCTAATTCATCCATTATTTTTTCAAACTCAGGAATGGTAGCGCCTGGGTTAAGCCAACCTAAATCTCCTTTATTAGCAGCAGAACCATCTTCTGAGTACTTTTCAGCAGCCTCAGAAAAACTCATACCTTCGATAATTAAATTTCTAATATGCTCTAATTTTTTTTGTATTTCATTCTCAGATACAATCTGATTTTTCTTGAGTAAAATTTGTTTAACTTTTGATTGCTTAACAACTACGCTTTCCATTTCAAATTCTTTCATATCATTCAATTTTAATAAATGAAAACCACTGTCTCCATTTATTGGTGTACTTACTTCTCCAATTTTCATTGATTTTATGGGTTCTAAAAATATATCTGGAAGATCATCAGCCACTTTCCATCCCATTAAGCCACCTGATTTTGCCAAAGGACCATCGGAAAATTTAATTGCTACTGCATCAAACATATTTTT
>JABHXS010000073.1 GCA_018657165.1 Nitrosomonadales bacterium | reverse complement strand
CTGGCAGGATGATGTTAAAGCGAGTGATGGGCAAGGCGAGTTTTGCAACCATTCAAGACAATAAAGGAAGAATACAACTTTATGTAGCGAGAGATTTAGTCAACTCGGATGCTAATCCAGAACTTTATTCTCAATTTAAGAGATGGGATTTGGGAGATATTATTGGTGCTAAGGGAAAGTTATTTAAAACGAGAACAAATGAATTAACAGTCGAGGTCACTGAAATTATTTTACTAACAAAATCAATTCGCCCTTTACCTGAAAAATTTCATGGATTGTCTGATCAAGAAACAAAATACAGGCAAAGATATGTTGATCTTATTGTTAACGAAGATACAAAAAAAACATTTTTAAATCGATCAAAAATTATCTCTAATATGCGAAATTTTATGGAAGAACATGAATTTTTAGAGGTTGAAACACCAATGCTACATCCTATACCTGGAGGAGCGACGGCTAGACCATTTGAAACACATCATAACGCACTCGATATGGATATGTATTTGAGAATTGCACCCGAGCTATATCTCAAAAGATTAGTGGTAGGGGGTTTTGATCGTGTGTTTGAAATTAATCGTAATTTTAGAAATGAAGGTTTGAGCGTAAGACATAATCCTGAATTTACTATGATGGAATTTTATGCCGCCTATACGGAATATAAATGGTTAATGAATTTTACTGAAGATTGCATTAGGGATGTGGCTAAGAAAATATTAGGAACATTAAAAGTAAAATATCAAGAAAAAACAATCGACTTTGAAAAACCATTTGAGAGGCTTACGCTAGTTGAGGCAGTCATGAAATATTCAAAACAATTTACCAAAGACCAGCTTAATGATGCAGATTTTATTAAGTCTCATCTTTCAAGCAATGGAGAAAATTTACCTGACAACCTAGGATTAGGCGCATATCAATTGGCCTTATTTGAATTAGAGGCTGAAGCTAAACTATGGGACCCAACCTATATTATTGATTACCCAACAGAAGTATCACCACTAGCGAGAGCTTCTGATACAAATAAGGCTATTACTGAGCGTTTTGAGCTATTTATTGCAGGGAGAGAAATTGCAAATGGTTTTTCAGAGCTAAATGATGCAGAAGATCAGGCTAATCGGTTCCAAATGCAAGTGGCCGCAAAAGATGCTGGCGATGAGGAAGCAATGTACTACGATGCTGATTTTATTAGAGCTTTAGAATACGGGCTCCCACCAACGGGAGGCTGTGGAATTGGTATTGATCGCTTGGTGATGTTATTAACTGATAGCCCAAGTATTAGGGATGTTATCTTATTCCCACACATGAGAGCTGAGTAGTATGAGCATATTAAAAAAAATAAATCGCGAAAATCTTTCACCAAAAGAGGCTTTAGAAATTTTAGTGGAAGGAAATCAGCGTTTTATCAATGATGTGAAGCGTGATCAAAATTTATCATTAGTTCGTGAGGAGCTAAAAGAAAAACAACAACCTTTTGCTGCTGTATTAGGCTGTAGCGACTCAAGAACGTCGCTCGAGTTAATTTTTGACCAAAGCTTAGGGGATATTTTTAGCGTACGTTTAGCAGGAAATGTTGCCTGTAGAAAAGCGATTGGAAGTTTAGAGTATTCATGTAAATATCTTGGTTCAAAAATTATTGTTGTGATGGGGCATTCAAATTGTGGCGCGGTTAAAGCAGCTTGCGATAATTTTAAAGAAGGTAATATCGAAGAAATCACGAAGCTTATACAACCTGCGGTATCTGATGAAAAAACAATACCAGACTCTGAACGAAACTCAGAAAATAGTGACTTTGTTTCAAGGGTTTGTTTTTTGAATGTTCAAAAACAAATGGAAGTTATTGTTAATCAGAGTGATATTGTCAAAGATCTTCTTCAAAAAAAACAAATCGGTATTATTGGTGGCGTATACAGCCTAACCTCTGGTTTGGTTGAATTTGATCATCAAAATGCTATTTTTTCTTAGCTTTTTCTACCACCTCACCATTTAAAAAAAATCTTAACCACCCAACTGTTTTAGTTTTTGTCATATAAGTGTCACAAAGAAATTTAATAATTCTCTTGTTGCAAATAGATTATTTTTATTTGCAAATGTTTTTAATAAGAAAACGGAGAATTGATAAGATGAAAAAAAAGTTAATTTACACACTGGCAGCAATACTAATAGGCTTTTCAACTTCTATTTTTGCAGACTCAACAGAAGATTTAGTAAATGCTTTAGTTGCTAAGGGGATTTTAACTGAGGATGAAGCTAGCCTCCTTATAAAGAAAAATACAGGTGAAAGTAAAGCGAGAGACCAAAAAGTTAAAAGTAAGTTATCAATTAGTAAATACCTTGATGATGCACAGCTCTATGGTGAAATTAGAGTAAGGCAAGAGTGGAGAAGTGCAGATCAATTTGGTACGCCAGGTTCTATTGATAGAAGCAGGCAGCGCTATAAAATTACGTTAGGCATTAAAACACAAATCGCTAATGACTGGTTTACAGATCTTGCACTTTCTATGGGCTCTAGAGGCAGGTCTGATAATGCAACATTGGGTGGCGGTGGATATGCAGAATCAAAAGAAGAACTTTTTGTAAAACGTGCAATGGTCGGTTGGGCACCGACAGATTGGTTAAAATTACAAGCAGGCCGAATTAAGAACCCTTTGTATACAAAATCGATGATCTGGGATAAGGATTTAACTTGGGATGGTTTCTCATGGGGTACTAAATACAAAATGAGTAAGCAAACTACCATCTCTACTACCGGTGGCGTCAATACAATGCAGGGGGATGATAGTCAGAGTACAGCTGGCGTAGACACCGATTCTCAATATATGATTTCAGCGCAAGTTATTGGTAAGCACAAGTTTGATGCAAAATCTGGCCCATCAATTAAAGTGGGTTTAACTCATACCATGTATACAAATGATGATGATGGCGGGTTGGTTTTTGATCCAACAGCACAAGGCACTGATGCTCAAACCTACATCAATGATCTTTCATTAATTGAAGTGCCTGCTGATTATAAGATGATGGTCAAACCGGGTTTAGGAATGACAGTATTTGGTGATTATGCTTATAACTTAAAGGGTGATGACAGAAGAAAAGCTTGGGTTAATGAAACTCCAGGAAATAATGGAGGGGCAGGTGATGACTCAGCCTTTATGCTAGGTATCGGCTTTGGTTCTTATAAAGATTTCATAGCCTTAGATAAGGGTAAGCAGAAAAAAGGAGATTGGAAAGGAAACATATGGTATCAAGAGGTTGGGACTTATTCTGTTGACCCAAATCTTGTTGATTCTGATGTCTTTGACTCAAAAGTTAACCTTAAAGGGATTGCATTTAAAGGCCAATACATGATTGAAGATAATGTTAAATTTAATGTTGCTTATGCTCATGGTGAGATTAATGATGAATCTGTTGGCTGTACCCCAGGTGTTGCTGGCGACACTGCAATGTGTATAGATTCGATGGATTTACTTCAGCTAGATGTAACCTATAAATTCTAGGATATTTATACTACCGTTTTCTTGGAAAAAACCTACTTCGGTGGGTTTTTTTATTCTTTAGCTAAATTAATTGTGTATTTAGGTATTTCAATTGTGATGTCTTGATTTTTTACTTTTGCTTGGCAGGATAGTCTCGATGTCGGCTCTAATCCCCATGCCTTATCTAGCATGTCTTCTTCTTCTTCTTCAGATTCATTAAGTGAAGAAAAACCTTCCTTAATTACAACATGGCATGTGGTGCATGCACAAACTTGGTCACAAGCATGCTCAATATCTATATGATTTTTTAATAAAACATTACAAATTGATTCACCCTCTTTAGCCTCTAAGACATCACCGTCTGGACAGAGCTTATGGGGAAGAACAATAATTTTTGGCATCTTAAAATTCCAATTTGTTAATAGATTTGCCTGTTAAGGCTTTTTGAATAGATCGATCCATTCGCTTGGCTGCAAAAGATTCACTTTGTAAATTTAATTTTTTAGTAGCTTCTTTAATTTTATCGTTATTTGAAGATTTGAGTGAGTCAATTAATTCACTCAGATCATTTTTGATTGAAGTTAATTCAGACTCTGAAAGTAGATCTTTATCTGTGTCGAGAGCTTTTTGAGTTAATTCAATTAATTGATTAGCTTCCACCTTTGTTTCTGCAAGCGCTCTGGAGGCTTTATCCTCCTCAGCTAAATCGTAAGAAGATTGAAGCATGGCTTTGATTTTATCTTCTGATAAACCATAACTTGGTTTTACTTCTATTGTAGCCCTTGCATTAGTTGTAGTTTCTTCTGCAGAAACTGATAATAAACCATCTGTATCTACTTGAAATGTGACTTTAATTTTTGCTGCCCCCGCCACCATAGGAGGGATTTTTTTTAAGGTAAATTTTGCTAAAGAACGACAATCATCAACCAATTCTCTTTCACCTTGAACAACATGAATAATCATAGCAGTTTGGCCATCTTTATAAGTTGTAAACTCTTGAGCCATCGCGACGGGTAATGTTGTGTTTCTTGGAATAATTCTCTCGACAATACTTCCTATAGTTTCAATACCCAAAGAAAGAGGAGTTACATCAAGCAAAAGAAGATCTTCTTGTCCATTGCCTGCTAAAATATTTGCTTGCGTAGCTGCGCCCAATGCAACTACTTCATCGGGGTTAAGATCATTATGCAACTCTTGTTTGAACAAGTTTTTAACAGCTTCTTGGATGCATGGCATTCGAGTTGAACCCCCAACCATGATAACCCCATCAATTTGTTCATTATTAAGTTTAGCATCATGTAAAGCACTTTTAGTTGCTTTAAGTGTTTGATTAATTAAACCTTTTACTAGAATTTTAAATTGCTCTTGTGTAAAAGTTTCTTTAATTTCTATACCACTAATTTTCTTTAAAACTTCAACCTCTTTTTTAATAGATAGTGATTCCTTTATTTCTCTAGCCAGAATTGAGACTATGCTTTGAATCTCTATATCCGTAATGTTTAGTTTATATTTATCATTTAAAAAATTTACTATTGCCTGATCAAAATCGTCACCACCCAGATTTGCATCTCCATGAGTTGCTAAAACCTCAAATAAGCCTTTAGATAAATTTAAAATAGAAACATCAAAAGTACCTCCACCTAAATCAAAAACAACAAAGCACCCCCTAGGTTTTTTATCCAACCCATAAGCAACTGCTGCTGCAGTAGGCTCATTAATTAGTCGTAAAACATTTAACCCTGCTAATGTACAAGCATCTTTTGTGGCTTGTCTTTGAGCATCATCAAAATATGCGGGAACGGTAACCACAGAACCCATAAGCTCACCACATAATTTATTTTCAGCAACAATTTTTAGAGTCTTTAAAATTTCAGCAGAAACCTCTATAGGGTTTTTTATCCCCATAGATGTTTTAATATTTATAACCCCATCGCCATCAGCTAAATTAAGAGGAAAATGATCTTTATTTACATCATTAATTGTTTTACCAATTAGTCTTTTAACTGATGAAATTGTGTTTTCAGCATCTTTACCAAGATGATTCTTAGCATCCTTACCTACTAGAATTTTATCTTTTGAATAGTGAACAACCGAGGGGAGTAAGTTTGAGCCATCTATTTGTTTCAATATAGTTGGGCTTCCACTAATTACAGAAGCAACAAGGGAATTGGTAGTTCCTAAATCAATACCAACAACCCTTCTATGCTGGTGGGGCATTGTACTTTTACCGGGCTCTGATATTTGAAGGAGTGCCATCTATTTAATTAAGAGATATGTTAATTTTATTAAGTAGTTTTTCAACAAAATGAAGCTTATCTATCGTGATAGCAGCCTCGTCCCAATCTTGGTTGATATCTATTTGTGTTTCAAGCAATAAAGAATATTGCTCATATTCTTTATTGATAATAAATTTGAATTTATTCAATTCATTTTTATTTTCCGAAATGGTGTCAAGGTGTTCTTCCCATTCCATTTGTTGCATTAAAAAATCAGGAGGCAGGGGAATTTTCTCCAAAGATTTATGAAGAGACAAAATATACTTAGCTCTTTTGATTGGTGATTTCAATGCTTGATAAGCATCATTAATTTGTGTGGACTTTATCATAGACTGAATTTTTTCATTTTCTGTTGCCATCGCAAACCTATCTGGATGTATTTCTTTTTGTATAGTCCGATAGTTTTCTTGCAATTTCTCTAAATTTATTTGAAATTTTTCTGGAAGATTAAATAATTCAAAGTAATTTTGGGTCAAACTGTAAAACTTTCTCCACAACCACAACTATCTTTAACATTCGGGTTGTTAAATTGAAATCCTTCGTTTAAGCCCTCTTTAACGAAGTCTAATTCAGTTCCATCTATATAAACTAAACTTTTTGGATCAACTAGAATTTTAATTCCATGACTTTCAAAAACTTGATAATCAGGGCTGGTCTCATCAACAAATTCTAAAACATATGCCATACCAGAACAGCCAGTCGTTTTAACTCCAAATTTCAAGCCCACCCCTTTGCCTCTTGACTTCAAGTAGCTCTTAGCTCTTTTAGCAGCTCTTTCTGTTAATGAAATTGCCATCTTATTTTTGTTTAGATTTCAAATCTTTAACTGCTGCCTTAATAGCGTCTTCAGCTAATACAGAGCAATGAATTTTAACAGGGGGTAGTGCTAGCTCTTCCGCTATAGCAGAATTTTTAATTTCTGCGGCTTGATCTAGTGATTTTCCTTTTAGCCATTCTGTCACAAGTGAGCTTGAAGCTATTGCTGAGCCACAACCATAGGTTTTAAATTTTGCATCTTCTATGATTCCATTACTGCCCATTTTAATTTGTAATTTCATTACATCACCACAAGCAGGGGCTCCTACCATTCCTGTTCCAACATTTGAATCATTTTTATCAAATGACCCAACATTTCTTGGGTTTTCGTAATGATCTAAAACTTTGTCGCTATACGCCATAAAACCTCTCCAAAAAAATATTAATTAATGTTCAGCCCATTCCACTTTTTCAAGATCAACCCCATCCTTATACATTTCCCATAAAGGTGATAACTCTCTTAATTTACCAATTTTTTCTTTTAATAATGCTATTGTAAACTCAACATCAGATTCAGTGGTAAATCTTCCAATGGAGAAACGAATAGAGCTGTGCGCAAGCTCATCTGAACGCCCTAATGCCCTTAGAACATAGCTAGGCTCTAAGCTTGCTGAGGTACATGCTGATCCGCTTGAAACAGCAATATCTTTAATTGCCATTATTAAGGACTCGCCTTCAACATAGTTAAAACTTATATTCAAATTATGTGGCACTCTTTTTTCAAGATCACCATTAACATAAGTTTCCTCAATTTCTGTTAGACCTTTGAGAAGTTTTGTTTGTAAGTTTTTGATTCGATTATTTTCTTCATCCATTTCTTCTCTTGCGATTCTAAAAGCCTCACCCATTCCAACAATTTGGTGCGGGGCTAAAGTTCCTGAGCGCATACCTCGTTCATGCCCGCCTCCATGAATTTGAGGTTCAATACGGATTCGTGGTTTTCGCCTAACATACAGTGCACCCACTCCTTTTGGACCATAAGTTTTATGTGCAGAAAAACTCATAAGGTCAACTGGTAATTTTTCTAAATCAATTTTAACTTTTCCTGTTGCTTGTGCTGCATCAACATGAAAAATTACATTATTTTCACGGCATATATTTCCAATGGCTGTTATATCTTGTATCACGCCAATTTCATTGTTAACAAGCATTACTGAAACTAGCACGGTGTCAGGTCGAATAGTTGACTTAAATTTCTCAATATCAAGAAGGCCGTTGGGCTCAGGCTCAAGAAAGGTTGCTTCATAACCTACACGCTCACATTCTCTAACTGCATCAATTACAGCCTTGTGTTCGGTAGCAAGCGTAATAATATGTTTTCCTTTTTTAGAATAAAAATTACTTGCCCCTTTAATAGCTAGATTATTTGATTCTGTAGCTCCAGATGTCCAAACAATTTCTTTGGGATCGGCATTAACTAATAATGCAATTTCCCTCCTAGCATTCTCAACAGCCTTTTCAGCAGCCCATCCGTAAGGATGACTTCTTGATGCAGGGTTTCCAAAATCTTCAGTTATGTAAGGGATCATTTTTTTAGCAACACGAGGATCAACGGGAGTGGTTGCAGAGTAATCCATGTAAATTGGCATATCGTGTAACTTGTTTTTCATAATGTCCTTATCTTTAATTAAGCTGCAACAGCAGCCATTTGTCTTAATCTATCAACTTCATCTTTAAGTGTGTCAATGAAGCCATTAACTTCACCCTCAGTACTCTCCAAACCCAGACTAATTCTAAGGGCTCCTTGAGCTAAATCTAAATCAACACCCATCGACAAAAGAACGTGGCTTGGTTCAGAGCTATTGCTTGAGCAAGCCGAGCCGCTCGCAATGGCAAATCCTTTTCTATCAAGGGCTGTCAACAATGTTGAGCCATCAATATTTTTAAATGAAAAAAATGTTGTATTGCTTAATCTGTTACTATTTTCACAAAAAATAATTGCTCCGATAGCCAATAAAGCTTTTTCAAGAATCAATCTGAGTCGGCCAATATTTTCTTTAAATTCGACTAGGTTTTGACTTGAGCGTTCACAGGCTTTTCCAAACCCAATGATAGCGGCAATATTTTCTGTACCACTTCTCAAGCCTTTTTCTTGTCCACCTCCTTGCATGTATGGAATGATATCAATTTTTTTATTAACAATAAGGGCGGCAACACCCTGAGGGCCATAAATTTTATGGCTCGAAATAGTCATTGCATCAATATCAAGAGCTTCAAAATCTACTTTAATTTTACCTAATGCTTGAACAGCATCCGTATGGAATTGAATAGTATTTTTTTTAGACCAATCTGCAATTTCTGCAATATTCTGAATAACACCTGTCTCGTTATTTGCCATCATAACGGATAAGAATGTTAAAGATTTTTTTGTTTTATCTGAAATACTCGATACATTAAAAATACCATTTGAATCAACCGGAATTTCTGATATTTTATAACCCTGGCTGACCAATGATTTGATAGGCTCTGATATACAAGGGTGCTCAATAGAGCTATAACCAAAATGGGAATTACTGTAGGCCTTTGCAATACCATTGATAATTGTATTGTTTGATTCTGTTCCACTTGAAGTAAAGATAACTTGGGATGGATGTGCATTAACTGAAGCTGCTACTTTCTCTCTCGCTTCCTCTAAGGCAGTATGGGCTTTTCTGCCAAATGTATGATTTGAAGCAGGATTTCCTTGTTGAGAGGTTAAAAATGGTAACATTTCTTTCAAAACCTCCGGATGGAGAGCAGTGGTTGCATTGTTATCGAAATAAATCATTTTAATAAATTAAAAAAACCCCACTCTATTTGAATCGACTTTATTTTTTTTGCCTGGAAGGGCGATAGGCTTTTTCTCCACTTTATTTTTTTGTGTTTTAACTAATTCATCTAAGGTCGTAGTATTTAAATAATTAAGAATTTTTGCATTTAGGGTTGTCCACAAATTATGAGTAATGCATTGATGTCCCTCATTACAATTTTCTGTTCCCCCACATTGGGTTGCATCAATTTGCTCATCGACTGATGAAATAATATTTTTGATACTGATAGTATTATGCTCTTTGGCAATAAAATAACCTCCACCAGGACCGCGAACGCTTTTAACTAACCCCTGTTTTCTTAATTTACCAAAGAGTTGTTCAAGATATGATAATGAAATAGATTGTCTTTTGCTTATTTCAGATAATTTAATTGGCTTATCTTTTTCGTTCAATGCTAAATCAAGCATCGCTGTCACAGCAAAACGCCCTTTGGTAGTTAATTTCATGTGCTCGCTTCAAATTAATAAATAGAACTAGATTTTATAATACTTGACTAAAGTAATCAAGATTAATTCTTTTTTTTATGATTTCTTGGATTGAGCTTCTATTGACTTATTTTTTTTACTATTTAATGCTTCAATATCCCTTTCTTGTTTTGCAACTTTGTTAATAAGAGATTGGATTGATTTAACTATAGGATCATCCTCATCTTTTCCCACAGCATAAGGTCTAAAACTTGTAGCCTTTTTAGTTTCTTTGACTTCTCTTGCGGGAATTCCAACAACAGTTGCACCCTTTGCTACATCACTAACTACAACAGCATTAGAGCCTATTCTCGCGCCCTCCTTAATAGTGATGGGGCCCAAAACCTTTGCACCGGCCCCGATAACTACTTTATTTTCCAATGTGGGGTGCCTTTTGCCTTGTTTCCAAGATGTCCCTCCTAAAGTTACACCATGATATAGCGTGCAATCATCGCCAATTATTGAGGTTTCACCTATCACAACTCCCATCCCATGATCAATAAAACACCTTCTTCCAACTTGTGCCCCTGGGTGTATTTCAATTCCTGTTAGAAACCTTCCGACATGAGATAAAAATCTTCCGAGCCAGAAAAGTTTTAATAACCACAGCTTGTGTGAAAGCCTATGGATTAAAATTGCATGCACTCCTGGATATGTTGTTAGGATTTCTAAATAGGATCTAGCTGCTGGATCTCGTTCAAAAACGATTGAGAGGTCTTCTTTGAATCTTTTAAACATAATTGATTTTTTAACTTTTAAAAATATAAATTATAGTGAATATTGTCTCATAAAAATTTAGGTTTTATCTTTAATTTTTTTTTGAATATCAGTAAGAATGCCCCTTAGTATATTAACCTCGTCTTTTTCCATTGTTGTTCTATTAAACAGTAAACGAAGTCTTTGCATTAGTCGTTCGCCTTGAATCTTTTTAAAAAAACCTATTTGCCTAAGAAGTTGCTCAAGGTGTAAGTAAAATCCATTCTGTATTTCATGGGTTACTAACTCACTTTTTTTACGTGACTTAATTATTTTATTATCTTCACTTAGATTCATACGAATTTCATAGCAAATAATTTGAACAGCCTGGGCAAGATTAAGTGATGAGTAATTAGCATTTGAGTTGATATAACCTAGCATATGACAATGCTTTATTTCATCATTTGATAATCCATTAGTTTCATTACCAAAAAGGAGAGCTATTTTTTTTTGGCCTGTTTCATTTTTAAGGTTTTTTGAAATTTCTCTAATATTTTGATGTTCTTGGGAGAGCTCTCTTTGTCTTGCTGTAAATCCTATTATTAAATGATTGTCCTTTAGGGCTTCTTCTATTGTTTTTACTACTTTCGCATTAATAAGTATATCTTCAGCGCCTGCCGCTAGTGCATTGGCATCACTGTGTGGGAATTGCTTTGGGTTGACTAGCGTTAGCTTTGAAAAACCCATTGTTTTGATTGCGCGAGCTGTTGAGCCAATATTTCCAGGGTGGCTAGTTCGACAAAGCACAATTTCAAATTGATTATAATTTATTTTGGTTGCCATCAAATTTATCTGTAAAATAAGCGATCTGTTTTATAACAATTTTACCATTTAATTTTAAGGCTCTTATGCACCCGTTATTAAATACTGCAATTAAAGCTGCTAGAAGAGCAGGCTCTATAATCACTCGCGCCTCTGAGGATATCAGTTCTTTAACTATTACAAGTAAAAATATGAATGATTTTGTTAGTGAGGTTGATTTGGCCTCTGAAAAGGAAATTATTCGCGTACTCAAACAAGCCTATCCAGATCATGGATTTCTAGCTGAAGAAAGTGGTTCTTCAGAAAAAAAGGAGAATATGTGGATCATTGATCCACTCGATGGCACAACAAATTTTTTACATAACATTCCGCAGTATTGTGTATCCATTGCACTTAAACAAAAGGATGAAATTACCCACGCGGTTGTTTATGATCCAAATAGAAATGATCTTTTTACAGCCTCAAAAGGGCAGGGTGCTTATTTAAACGATAGAAGAATTCGTGTTTCTAAAAGCCCTAAACTTCAAGATTCAATTATTGGAACTGGCATTCCTTTCAGAGACTTTACTTATCTTCCCCAATATCTCGTCATCCTCGAAGAGATTGTTAGGAAAACTTCTGGTATCAGACGTCCTGGTTCTGCTGCACTTGATTTAGCCTATGTTGCTGCAGGATGGTTTGATGGATTTTGGGAAATTGATTTATCAACATGGGATGTTGCTGCTGGTGGGCTTATAGTATCTGAAGCAGGTGGTATTGTGAGTGATTTTGATGAAAAAAATAATTGGCTGTTGACGGGAAATATTGTTGCTACAAATCCAAAAATTTATGACCCATTAGTTAAAATAATACAACAACATATTCCAGAAGAGCTGAGAATTAAAAGTTCATAAGAAAAAATTTACAACATAATTATAATAAAGAAAACAAAACACTAAGCACTACCTAATGTTGATGTCCTCCTGGTCCATGAACATGCTTATGCGAAATTTCTTCGTCTTTAGCTGACCTAACATCCTCAACTGTTGCAAGAAAACTAATTTTTTGACCCGCCCATGGATGGTTTCCATCTACCTCGACTTTGCCATCAGCAATACTCTTAATATAGTAAATTATAACCTCACCTTTTTCATCTTCACCCTCAAAAGCCATCCCTTCTTTTAGTTTTGATTCAGGGAACGCGCTTGTAGGCTCTAATTGAACTAAGCCCGGATCGTATTCACCAAATGCCTCTGAAGGCTCAAGTGCAATTTCAACTCTATCCCCTTTATTTTTGTTGTGCATCGCCTCCTCAACCTTAGGGAAAATTTGGTCATACCCTCCATGGAGATAGCTTACGGGCTCTTTACTTGATTCTAATATATTGTTATCAGCATCCCGTATTTCGTAACTCATCGTAACGACTGTATTCATTGAAATTTTCATTTTTTTAACCTTTTTTTATTTAACTTAGTTTTAATTCTTAACATACGTGCCTTAAGAAATTTATAATCTAATTTTAGTCCTTAAAGTTTGGTGGAACTAGGACAGTATTTTTCGCTATCTTATCAGGTTTAGGAAAATCTTTACTATAATGTAAGCCACGACTTTCTTTTCTTTCTATGGATGAAAGAACAATCAATTCAGCAACTTGTAGTAAATTTCTTAACTCAATGAGATTGGAAGAAATCTTAAAATTTTTATAAAATTCGCCGACTTCATCTCTTAACATATTAATTCTATGCAGGGCTCTCGAAAGGCGTTTGTTGGTCCTAACAATACCAACATAATTCCACATAAACCTTCTTAATTCGTTCCAGGTATGAGTAATTAAAACTTCCTCATCAGCATCTGTCACTCGACTTTCATCCCATTTTGGTAGCTTGTGGTCATGTGAAAAATCATTGTTTAAAATTGATGTGGCGGCAGTTGAAGAAAAAACTAAACATTCTAATAAAGAGTTACTTGCTAGGCGGTTTGCGCCATGAAGCCCAGTAAAAGACACTTCTCCAATTCCATAAAGTTGATTAATATTTGTTTTACCAGATTGGTCAGTCATGATCCCTCCACACGTATAATGCGCAGCAGGAACGACTGGTATTGGTTCTTTAGTTATATTGATACCTCTATCCAAACACCTTTGATATATCATCGGGAATCTCTTTTGGATGAAATCTGCTGGTTTGTGACTGATATCTAAATAAACACACGTTAATCCTTTTCGCTTCATTTCATAATCAATAGCTTGGGCAACGATATCACGAGGCGCTAAATCACCTCTATCATCATATTTTTCCATAAACGTTTCACCATTAGGAAGGACTAATTTTGCTCCTTCACCCCTCAAAGTTTCTGAGATTAAAAAGGATCTATCTTTCACATCAAATAAACAGGTTGGGTGAAATTGAACAAACTCCATATTAGCCACCTTACATCCTGCTCGCCAACCCATTGCAATGCCATCACCAGTACTCACATCAGGATTGGTTGTGTAAAGGTAGACTTTGCTTGCACCGCCGGTCGCCAAAACAATGTTATTTGCAGAGAAAGTGTTAACAATATTTTTTTTATTATCTAAAATATAAGCACCCAAGCAGGTGTTTTTTTTCATTTTCATTTTTATTTTTTCTGATGTAATGATATCAACAGCAATATGATTTTCTAAAACAGTAATATTAGGATGTGATAGGATTTTTTTAATTAAATGTTCTTGAATGGCCTTGCCTGTAGTATCAGCAACATGAGCAATTCTCATCTGTGAATGACCGCCTTCACGTGTGAGGTTCAAGTCATTTGTTTTTTTATTTTTTGTAAAAGCAACACCTATTTTTATTAGCCAATCAAGTGCCTTTTCACTATTATTAACAACAAATTCGGTGATAGCTTCATTGCACAACCCTGCACCTGCAATTTTCGTATCGCTAATGTGTGATGATATTGGGTCTTTGGATGATATTGCTGCTGAAATGCCACCTTGTGCCCAGTGACTTGAGCTTTCAGTTAAGTTTGTTTTGCAAACAATGCCAATACTTTTTTTATCTGCAAGTTTTAAGGCTGTTGCTAAGCCTGCAAGGCCGCTGCCGATTATTAAAACATTAAAATTATTTTTATTCATTTTTTACTATTTATTTTAGGAGCTTTCAATAATGTTTTTGGTCATTAAAGAGATCATTTATATACATAAGAAAGATTAAATTTATGCAACCACTAAAAGTCATTTCTGATAATTCTACAGTGTACAATAGCTCGAATAATAAACTAGTTAATTCGAAGATGGAAATTGACCTTGTAAGCCGGGACAGTGCGATTGATCAGAAATTGGTAGAAAAATCTCAGAAGGGGGGGTAAACAAGCCTTTAGTATTTTGCTTGAAAAATTTTTAGTGGGGCGTTAGAGTTCTGACTATGATTACTGAAGAAGCTACTGTTGTTTCAATAGAAAAAAATACTATTGAGATTGAAATTAATCGCTCTAAACCATGTGGGTTATGCGGAAAAACACAAGGCTGTGGCAATGGAATTTGGGGAAAAATTTTTTCACACAAGAAGAAAAACCTTATTTTTTCAAACGATATTCAAGCAAATATAGGTGATCGTGTTTCTTTGTCTATTGAGGAAGGCTACCTTCTAAAAACTTCTTTATTGCTTTATGGGTTACCTTTATTTTTCATGTTTTTTAGTATGATTGTTTTTAGTTTATTTACCGACAACTTAAAAGACCTATATGCTTTCTTTGGCGCAGTCTTAGGTTTGGCAGTAGGTGTTACAAGTTTGAAGATATTTAATAGCTATAAACATGATTCTTTTTACAAAGAAGCTACTTTAAGCAAAATTTAATTAAAACTATTTAAAAGGGTTCTATTTTGAAAATAAATTTTCTTAGCAAACTTATCACTATTTTTTTTCTGTTTATGAGTTTTTCTTATGCCGTATCTCTTCCAGATTTTACAGTGCTTGCTGATCAGCAAGGAAATACGGTGGTGAACATTAGCTCTATAAAAAATGCTGTCAATAAAGGTAATCGACAGCTATCCCCTCAAGAAGAGCACATGAAAGAATTTTTCAATCGTTTTGGTATTCCAATGCCTCCAGGTATGGGCCCAAATGACCAACAACAAAAACAAATGAGTGCGACAGGCTCAGGTTTTATTTTAGAATCTGATGGTTATATCATCACCAATGCACATGTGGTGGGAGAAGCAGATTCCATCATCGTCAAATTGGCAGACAAACGAGAGTTTCAAGCTAAATTATTAGGTATTGATAAAAGAACTGATGTAGCTTTACTTAAAATTAATGCTAAAGATTTACAGGCTGTAAAGATTGGTAACCCAAAAAATATTAAGGTGGGTGAATGGGTTGCTGCGATTGGTTCCCCTTTTGGTTTGGAGAATACAATGACAGTTGGAGTTATTAGCGCTAAAGGACGAGCCTTACCTCAAGAAAATTTTGTTCCATTTATACAAACTGATGTAGCCATAAATCCTGGTAATTCAGGCGGCCCATTATTTAATACTAATGGGGAAGTGATAGGAATTAATTCCCAAATTTATAGCCGAACAGGTGGTTATATGGGGCTGTCTTTCGCAATCCCGATTGATGTGGCAATGGATGTGGCAGACCAATTAAAGATGAATGGCCGGGTTGTTCGTGGTTGGTTGGGTATCGCCATTCAAGTAGTAACAGATGAGCTAAAAGAAGCATTGGGCTTAAAAGATAATAGTGGCGCTCTTGTTGCAGCAGTCAATAAAAATACACCTGCAGGAAAAGCAGGGATAGAGGCAGGAGATGTGATTCTCAAATTTAATAATAAGGTGATTGCATTATCCTCGGATCTTCCTAAATACGTTGGTATGACCAAACCAAATAAAGTAGTTCCTGTTCAAATTTGGAGAAATGGAAAAACTAAAATTTTGAGGGTAAAGATTGGAGAGATGCCTATTGACAAAATGCAAGCCTCAAATAAAAAAACAATCAAAGAAAGTGTGAATAGAATAGGATTGGTATTAAAAGAATCAGGTGCCAAAGATAAAAAAATGCTTGATGGCAGAAATGGCTTGGTTGTAATGAAGGCCACTGGCCAAGCTGTTTCATCACAGATTAGGACAGGAGATATTATTCTGGCACTGAATAATACGCCCGTTACTTCAGTCAGGGCATTTAACAGGGAAATTAATAAAACTCCCAAGGGAAAAACGATTGCATTATTAATATTTCGAAATGGAGATACACTTTTTGTCCCAGTAAAAGTAATAAATTAAATAATAAATTCATTATTCGTTTTACAATCGGGTAAAATTATCAAAATTAAAGGCGCCTTTAGCGCCTTTAATTTTTTAAGACTTAAGTAAAAATTATGGAAAATATTCGAAACTTTTCAATCATTGCTCATATTGATCATGGTAAATCAACTTTAGCAGATAGGATTATTCAGCATTGTGGCGGCCTTGCTGATAGAGAGATGGAAGCTCAAGTTCTTGATTCAATGGATCTGGAAAGAGAGAGAGGGATCACGATAAAAGCTCAAACAGTGACTCTTAAATATAAAGCAAAGGATGGCCAAGTATATGTATTTAATTTAATCGACACACCAGGTCATGTTGATTTTACCTATGAGGTTAGTCGATCTCTGTCGGCATGTGAGGGTGGAGTGTTAGTCGTTGATGCTTCGCAAGGAGTGGAGGCACAGACCGTTGCTAATTGTTACACCGCCCTAGATCAGAATGTAGAGGTTTTTCCGGTTTTAAATAAGATTGATTTGGCTTCTGCTGATCCTGATCGTGTAAAAAAAGAAATTGAGGATGTTATTGGTATAGAGGCTGATGACGCTATTTTATGTTCTGCTAAAACGGGCCAAGGTATTGAGGATGTGCTTGAAACAATTGTGCATAAAGTTCCGGCTCCAACAGGAGATATCAAGAAACCTCTTAAAGCCTTAATTATTGATGCTTGGTTTGATAATTATGTCGGTGTGGTTATGTTAGTACGTATTGTTGATGGAGAAATAAAATCTAAAGACAAAATACATTTGATGGCTACTAAGGATGAATACGTATGTGAAAGCGTTGGCATTTTTACACCTAAATCTATTATTCGAGATTCACTCAGCGCAGGAGAGGTTGGGTTTGTCATAGCTGGAATTAAAGATTTAGAGAGCACTAAAGTCGGCGACACAATTACCTTGTCTAAAAATAAAGCGGATGAAGCATTACCCGGATTTAAAGAAATCCAACCACAAGTTTTTGCTGGTCTGTACCCAATAGAATCAAATCAATTCGATGCTTTGAGAACAGCTTTAGAAAAATTAAAATTGAATGATGCATCTTTAAACTTTGAGCCTGAAAACTCAACCGCACTTGGTTTTGGTTTTAGATGTGGATTCCTTGGTTTATTACACATGGACATAATCCAAGAGAGATTAGAGCGCGAATATGAAATGGAGTTAATAACAACAGCCCCAACAGTGGTGTACGAACTTTTGTTAAAAAATGACGAGTTAATCTCAGTTGAAAATCCATCAAGATTACCAGACTTATCAACAATAGAAGAAATTAGAGAGCCTATTATTAACTTAAATATTTTATTGCCGCATGATTATGTCGGGCCTGTTATGACTTTAGTAAATGGGAAAAGAGGCATTCAAAAAAATATGCAATATATGGGGCGTCAAGTAATGATTACATATGAAAT
>JABHXS010000144.1 GCA_018657165.1 Nitrosomonadales bacterium | reverse complement strand
TACAACTTCTAAAGTAGAAAAAAAAGATTCAGTAAAAAATAAACCCGTAAAAAAAACGAAGTAAATTTTGGCTGAAAATTCTACATTAGGTCAGTTAAGTAAAATGGGTGAACTCAAAAGTCGCCTCTTATTTCTGCTGGGTGCTTTAATTATTTTTCGATTAGGTTCACATATACCTGTTCCAGGTATAGACCCTTTTGAACTAAAAAAACTATTTGATTCACAAAGCGGTGGAATTCTTGGGATGTTCAATATGTTCTCAGGTGGAGCGTTGAGTCGTTTTACAGTTTTTGCACTTGGAATAATGCCTTATATTTCTGCTTCAATCATAATGACTTTGCTTACATCCATGTCAGAGAAATTAAAAGAATTAAAGAAAGAGGGTCAGGCTGGACAGAGAATAATAACGCAATACACTCGCCAAGGAACAGTTGTATTGGCTGCCTTTCAAGCACTAGGCATAACGGTTGCACTTGAAGCACAACCTGGTCTTGTTTTAGATCCTGGTTTGGCTTTTAGGCTGACATCTGTAATAACTCTTGTGAGCGGAACTATGTTTTTAGTTTGGTTGGGCGAACAAATTACAGAAAGAGGTATTGGTAATGGTATTTCGATGATTATATTTGCAGGTATAGTGGCTGGACTTCCAAGCGCATTAGGGAATACACTTGAGCTAACAAGGACGGGAGCTTTTTCCATTCCACTTGTATTTTTCTTATTAGCAGCAGTTGTTTTAGTTACTGCCATCGTAGTTTTTGTTGAGAGAGGGCAAAGAAGGATCACAATTAATTATGCGAAAAGACAAGTTGGTAATAAGATGTACGGCGGTCAGTCATCACACTTACCTCTAAAAATTAATCAAGCGGGAGTTATACCAGCAATTTTTGCATCAAGTGTAATTTTATTCCCGGCGACAATAGCAGGATGGTTTGGTTCTGGGGAAAGCTTGTACTGGTTAAAAGATATTAGCGCAGCGATTTCACCTGGACAACCAATTTATATTATTATGTTTGCTGTTGCTATTATATTCTTTTCATATTTTTATACCGCTATCACATTTAATCCAGCTGAAACAGCAGATAACTTAAAAAAAGGCGGTGCTTTTGTTCCAGGTATAAGACCAGGTGAGCAAACGGCAAAATATATAGATACTATTATGGGACGTTTAACACTTATAGGGTCTATATACATCACGCTAGTTTGCCTACTTCCTGAATTATTAATTTTAAAATTTAATACACCATTTTATTTTGGTGGTACCTCACTTCTTATTATTGTTGTAGTTACAATGGATTTTATGACTCAGGTTCAGTCACAAATGATGTCTTATCAATACGAAGGCCTTTTAAAGAAAGCAAATTTTAAAGGCGGCTCGGGGGGGAGGATTTAATTGGGTAAAGAAGATATTATAGAAATGGAAGGTGAGGTTTTAGAAAACCTCCCTAATGCAACATTCAAAGTTAAGCTTGAAAATGATCATGTTGTTTTGGGGTATATATCTGGGAAAATGAGAATGAATTATATAAGAATTTTGCCAGGAGACACTGTGACGGTAGAAATTTCTCCATATGATTTGAGTAAAGGAAGAATTACATTTAGGGCGAAGTAAATTAGTTTTCAAGAGGGTATATATTATGAAAGTAAGAGCATCAGTAAAACCAATGTGTATTAATTGCAAAGTCGTAAGAAGAAACGGTGTGGTAAGAGTAATTTGCAAAAAAGATCAACGCCACAAACAAAGACAAGGTTAATTTTTACATTGTTAAATAACCAAAAAATAGTTATAATTTCGGGCTTTAATAAATTATTAGCCCTTAAATATTAGGAGTTTCGTATGGCCCGTATTGCAGGAGTAAATGTATCTGATAATAAACATGTTGAAATAGCATTAACAGCTATTTATGGCATTGGCAGAGTTACAGCAAAGAAGATTTGTGATGCCACAAGCATTACTGCTACGTCAAAAGTAAAAGACTTATCAGATGCTGATCTTGAGAAATTAAGAGATCATATTGGTGGCTATGAAGTAGAAGGGGATCTTCGAAGAGAAGTAACCATGAACATAAAAAGACTTATGGATTTAGGTTGTTATCGAGGCCAAAGACATAGAAGAGGTCTTCCGGTAAGAGGTCAAAATACAAAAAATAATGCAAGAACTAGAAAAGGCCCAGTAAGGGCAATTAGGAAATAAAAGGGAAAATACTTTATGGCAGTTGATAAAACCGTTCGAGCTAAGAAAAAAATAAAGAAGAGCGTATCTGAAGGGATAGCTCACGTTCATGCTTCTTTCAATAATACAATAATTACCATCACTGACAGACAGGGTAACGCGCTTTCATGGGCTACGTCAGGTGGTGCAGGCTTTAAAGGATCAAGAAAAAGTACTCCTTTTGCCGCTCAAGTTGCAGCAGAAGCTGCAGGTAAAGCAGCTCAGGAATACGGTGTTAAAAATATTGAGGTAAGAATTAAAGGACCTGGGCCTGGTAGAGAGTCATCTGTAAGAGCCCTTAATTCTGTTGGTTTAAAAATAACAAGCATCCAAGATATAACTCCAGTTCCACACAACGGATGCAGACCTCCAAAAAAGAGAAGAATTTAATTAATATGTTAAACGTTAAAGAGCTATAGGAGAACAACTTGGCCAGAAATCTAGACCCAAAATGTCGTCAATGTAGAAGGGAAGGTGAAAAACTTTTTCTTAAAGCAGAGAAATGTTTCACTGAAAAATGTGCAATTGAAAAAAGAAATTACCCTCCTGGTCAGCATGGACAGAGAAGATCTTCTAGGCTTTCTGATTATGGTGTCCAGCTAAGAGAAAAACAGAAACTAAGAAGAATATATGGTGTTTTAGAGAAACAGTTCAGAAGTTACTATGCCGAAGCTGACAGAAAAAAAGGGATTACAGGAGAAAACCTTTTACAGATGTTGGAATCTAGACTAGACAACGTAACTTATAAGATGGGCCTAGGAGGCTCTAGGACAGAGGCTAGACAAATTGTTAGACACAATAGTATTTTAGTTAATGGAAAAAGAGTGAATATACCATCTTATCAAGTACAACCAGGAGATAGTATTACTGTCGCTGATAAATCAAAAGATCAATTAAGAATCAAATCTGCATTAGAAGCTGCTGATGAAAGAGGTTTACCAGAATGGCTTGAGGTTGATGTAAAAAAATTAACAGGAATATTCAAAAATAGACCAGAAAGAGATGATTTACCATCCACTATTAATGAATCTCTTGTTGTTGAGCTTTACTCTAAATAAAAATCTAGCTTAAAAAATATATAAGGATAACTATGGAAATAAGCCCTACAGAATATTTAAAACCAAAAATTGTTGATGTTGATATTAAATCACCTAATAGAGCAAAGGTTACACTAGAACCGATGGAAAGAGGTTTTGGCTATACACTAGGAAATGCTCTTAGAAGAGTTCTTTTGTCATCAATACCCGGATATGCGATTACAGAAGTAAAAATAGATTCTGTGGTTCATGAATATTCTACAATTGATGGCGTTCAAGAAGATGTGGTTGATATCTTGTTGAACTTAAAAAAAGTTGCTCTAATAATTCATAACAATACAAGCGCAACTATTTCTCTTAAGAAAAATGAGGAGGGAGTGGTAACAGCTGGTGATTTTGACGTGGGTCATGATGTTGAAATTAAAAACCCTGATCTAGTGATAGCTCACTTAAATAAGGGTGGAAAGATTGATATTGAAGCACGCGTTGAAATGGGTAGAGGTTATCAAGCAGTCCCCGTCAGAAACAAAGGCCAAGAAAAGAGTAGCGAATTAGGGTTTATAGGAATAGACGCCTCTTTTAGCCCAATAGATAAAGTAAGCTATTTTGTTGAGAGTGCTCGTGTTGAGCAAAGAACAGACCTAGATAAGCTTATTTTAGATGTAGAGACTAATGGCGTTGTTGACGCAGAAGAAGCAATAAGGGACGCTGCATACATTTTGCGTGGTCAATTATCTGTTTTCGCTAACCTAGAAAGTGAATTAAGTGAAGTAGAGGTTAAAGAGGCTCCAGTAATAGATCCAGTATTATTGAGACCTGTAGATGACCTTGAATTGACTGTTAGATCAGCAAATTGTCTTAAGGCCGAAAGTATTTATTATATTGGTGACCTAGTTCAGAGAAATGAAAGTGATTTATTAAAAGCTCCTAATTTAGGAAGAAAATCCTTAAATGAGATTAAAGATATCCTTTCATCAAAAGGCTTGACCCTCGGTATGGTGGTTGAAAATTGGCCAGATGAAGGTGTTGAAAAAGTATAAATTAAAAACGGTTTTGGAGTAATAAAATGCGACATGGTAAGGCACACAGAAAGTTAAATAGAACAAGTAGTCATAGAAAAGCTATGTTTAAAAATATGGTTGTTTCATTATTTAAGCATGAGGTAATCAGAACTACCCTTCCAAAAGCAAAAGAATTAAGGAAATATGCTGAACCAATGATTACTCTTGCTAAAGAGACTAGCGTTCATAATCAAAGGTTAGCTTTCAGCCGCTTAAGAGATAGGGAAATTGTAGGAAAATTATTTAAAGAATTAGGGCCGAGATATAGTAAAAGAGCTGGTGGATATTTAAGAATCCTTAAATGTGGTTTTCGAAAAGGCGATAATGCTCCAATGGCATATGTTGAGCTTGTTGAAAGACCAGTTAAAACTGAAGAAGCTACAGAAGATAAAAAACTAACTTCATCTAACTCAAATGAGCTTATTGATGTTTCACCAATATCTGAAACAAAAAAGGCAGAAACTAAAAAGCCTGCAGCAAAAAAGGCAGAAACTAAAAAGCCTGCAGCAAAAAAAACATAATCAAGAAATTTATTTGATTCCAAAAAAACCAGCGAAAAGCTGGTTTTTTTTTGTTCTAATTTAAGCATAAGTACTTATAATAAGAAATTGTTTTATTCATTTTAAATCTATGAAAAATAATATTGAAAGAAAGGAAAGTTTAAATGAGCTAATAGAGCAAATTAACGCTTTATTAGAGAGTGCCGGGTTTTCTGAAAATTCTTTTAATAGCCAGCCTGATGAGAATCATACGCTAATTAAAAATCTTGTAAGTAAAAAAAATATAAGTTCTCTTGAAAGGTTACTTGATGATCTTCATCCCGCAGATATCGCAGATATTCTTGAATCACTTCCAGTTCAAAAACGTTTAGTTTTATGGGATTTGGTTAAGAGTAAAAGTGAGGGGGATATTTTAATTGAAGTGTCTGACGCAGTTCGACAAACACTTATTGCCGATATGGATAGTACAGAGTTATTGGCTGCCGCAGAACAACTTGAAACGGATGAGATTGCAGATATTGCACCAGATTTACCTGAAGAGGTACTTCAAGATTTATTAGAAAATCTAGATATTCAAAATAGAGAACGACTGCAGTCAGCTTTGTCTTACCCTGAAGATTCTGTAGGTAGCCTAATGGAATTTGAGGTAATAACCATAAGGGAAGATGTAACTTTAGAGGTTGTTTTAAACTATTTAAGAAAAATTGAGAAATTACCAAACCATACAGATAAGTTATTTGTTGTTGATAGAGATGGTTTGATTTTGGGTGTTTTGCCACTAGAAAGAATAATTGTTAATCCTCCAACAACAAAAGTAAAAAATGTTATGGCAAAAGAAATAGTTTTATTCAAACCTGAAGATTTAGCTGATGAAGCCTCAAATGCTTTTGAGCGATATGACTTGGTTACAGCTCCAGTGGTCGATAAAAAAAATAAATTGGTTGGAAGACTAACTGTTGAGGCCGTAATGGATTTTATTAGACAAGAATCTGATAACGAAAAATTCTCCATGGCGGGCCTTAGGGAGGAAGAAGATATTTTTGCTTCCATATGGAAATCAGTCCAAAATCGCTGGGCATGGTTGGCAATAAACTTATTAACTGCTTTTATTGCATCAAGGGTAATTGGTATCTTTGAAGGTTCAATTGAAAAAGTAGTTGCACTGGCAGCACTTATGCCAATTATTGCAAGTATTGGCGGAAATTCTGGCAACCAAACAACGGCTATGATTGTGAGGGCCCTGGCTATAGGCCAATTAACTCAATCAAGCATACGTTCTTTGTTGTATAAGGAAATAAGTGTGGCCCTATTAAATGGATTAATATGGGGTAGTATTGTAGGTTTATTTGCATTTTATTTATATAATAATGCGAACTTAGGTTATGTCATGGCGGGTGCGATGGTTTTGAATCTTATGCTCGCAGCAATTATGGGAGTGCTAATGCCAATTTTAATGTATCGCTTAGGTAAAGACCCTGCAGTTGGCTCCAGTGTTTTGATCACTGCAATGACAGATAGCGGAGGTTTTTTTATCTTCCTTGGGCTTGCTACTCTAGTTTTAATATAGAGAATATTACATAGAATGGATAGAAAATGAATCTTGAATATACTCAAATGCAAAGTAATTTATTTTATCTAAAGAATAATTTTACGCTTGAAACTTTAGTAAGTTGGGGGTTCATTTCACAATTATTATTAGTAATAATGGTAATTGGTATGGCTTTCTTAGTAGAAAATCTTATTAGAAAAAAACTTAAGAAAAATCATGCAAAAAGTCTAAAACAAAAAGATATTTTTAAAATTTTCCGGCCTATTCTGATGCTTTCAGTACTCTTTGCAGCCATGTACTTTATGAGGGAGGGGGAGCTTGAGTGGAGACTATTATATTTTGCAAATAGTGTATTAATAATACTTGTGTTTGTTAGATTGGCAATAATTTTAACAAGGCATATATTAAAACCAGGCCCATGGCTTAGAGCTTTTGAAAATATATTTGCTGGAATTGTTGTCTTAGGTTATTTGGCTCTTCAATTTGGCATTGTAAAACAAATTCAAGATCGGCTTCATTCCATAAAATTTGAAATTGGTAAAGAGAGCTTTACATTGCTTCTTATTGTCGAAAGTATTTTAGGTATATTTATTGCGATCTTGATTGCGATGATAGTAGCAAGGTTCATTGAAAATAAAATAATGAATATAAGGTCTAGGAATTTTAGAATGAACCAAAGAATGATCGCGACAAGGCTACTTAAGATTTTACTTTATATTTTTGCAGTCATTTTGGTTTTAGATACCTTAGGTGTTAATTTATCATTTCTAACTTTTTTTAGTGGCGCATTCGGTTTGGGTCTTGCTTTTGGCCTTCAAAAGATTGCCTCAAATTATGTGAGTGGTTTTTTATTGCTTAGCGACGAATCGATAAGGGTTGGGGATATGATTGAGGTTGGAGGTGCATACGGAAGAGTAGAGGCAATAAAATCACGTTATACTGCAATAAGAAGATTAGATGGCTTTGAGATACTTATCCCAAACGAACAATTATTAACAAGTGAGATCACTAATCTTACTTTTTCAAATACGACCGTTAAAGTACCTTTGGATGTGCAAATTAGCTATGAATCTTCTATCGATAAGGCAATAGAAGTTATTCTTAAGGTTTGTAATGCTGAAGGTCGGATAGTCAAAGACCCTAAGCCAGATGTATATGTAAAGGAATTCGCTGATAGCGGCATTAACTTGCACATTGCCTGCTTTGTTGCTGATCCTGATAAAGGATTTTTGCTATTAAAATCTGATATTTATAGAGCTATTTTTAATGAGTTTAAGAATAACGATATCGAAATTCCTTATCCGCATAGGGTGAATATCCCGAAAAAATAAAATTTATTTAATTTTATTTTCTTTGTAGATGACGTGTTTACGAATAGTAGGATCGAATTTTTTAATTTCAAACTTTTCAGTCATGGTTCTTTTATTTTTTGTTGTTGTATAAAAATGTCCAGTTCCAGCTGATGAATCTAATCTTATTTTCTCTCTCATAATTGTTCCTTAAACCTTTTTACCGTCTACTCTCATTTTTTTGAGAACCTCATCTATGCCAAGTTTATCAATGGTTCTCAAAGCTGCGCTTGAAATTTTCATTGAAACCCAACGATTTTCACTCTCAACCCAAAATTTACGATTTTGAAGATTCGGTAAGAATTTACGACGTGTTCTGTTCTTAGCATGAGAAACATTGTTTCCTGTGGTTGTTTTTTTCCCTGTTACATCACATACTCTAGCCATATTTAACCTCTATTGTTCAAATTCGCAAAAAGACGTTTATTATCCACAGAATTTAGTGTCATATCAAGTCTTTTTTACGACTTTCCGGTACTACCGAAACCACCTGCTCCACGGTCACTTTTTGGATATTCTGAAACTAAATTAAACTTTGCCTGGGCTACCGGGACAATTACTAATTGAGCGATTCTATCCATTGGGCTTATCGTAAATGACAACGAACTCCTATTCCATGTAGAAATGAACAACTCACCTTGGTAATCTGAATCAATCAAACCAACCAGGTTACCAAGAACTATTCCGTGTTTATGCCCGAGGCCTGATCTGGGTAATATAATCGCAGCGTACCCTGGATCCTTAATAAAAATTGAAATGCCTGTCGGAATAAGCTCAGTTTCTCCTGCATTAAGCGATATAGGAGTATCAATACAAGCTCTCAGATCAAGCCCAGCAGAACCTTCAGATGCATATTCTGGAATATGATCTGTTATTAATGGATTGAGTATTTTAAAGTCAATTAATAGAGTCATAAGTTTTTGCTTTCGAGAAAAATTTGAATATATGTTCTAAAATAATCCTGCTTTGCACTTCTTTTTCTGCTTCTGGGAGGGGCGTGTTTTCATTCTCATCAATAATTACCATTTTAGCTTTTGGTTTTCCCATTGAGTCTTTGATCGTATTTGCGACAACAATATCTAGATTTTTAGATATTAATTTATCTCTTGCATTTTCTATTAAATTTTCAGATTCAGCAGCAAATCCAACGATAAACTTATGACCAAAATGTTTACTAACATAACTTAGAATATCTTTTGTTTTTTTTAGTTCCAAAGAAATATTCTCATTTTTTTTCTTAATCTTGCCTGGTGTATAGAGTGGTTTATAGTCAGAGATGGCAGCAGCACTTATATAAATATCATTTTTTTCGATGTTAGATATTATAGACTGATACATCGCATCATGATCAATAGCCTTTATTGTTCTGATACATGGTGGAAATTCATAATTAGAGTGACCACTAATGACAGTTACGTCTGCTCCCATAGCATATGCTTCTTTTGCAAGATTCAATCCCATTAGCCCAGAACTTAAGTTTGTGATTGCTCTTGCTTCATCAATTTTTTCAAGAGTTGCTCCAGATGAAATTAATATTTTTTTATTCAAGAATATTTGATGTGAAATAACTTTTCTTACATCAAGCATCATAGATTCAAAATTTATAAGCCTGCCTAAGCCAACTTCTCCACAAGCCTGTTCTCCTGAATCTGGACCAGAAATTAATATGCCATCTTTTTTTATTGTTTCTATGTTTCTTTGTGTTGCCTTATTGTTATACATCTCAATATTCATTGCGGGGGCAACAAGAAGAGGACAAGATCTTGCGAGACAAAGATTAGCAAGAAGGTCATCTGCTAATCCGTTAGCAAGCTTAGCAATGAAATTTCCTGATGCTGGCGCTATAAGAATTAAATCTGATGTTCTTGAGAGATTAATATGTTCCATTCCATTTCCTTCTGACGGATCCCACATGTTTTCTAAAACAGGATTTCCAGAAAGGGCTTGAAGCGTTAAAGGGGTGACAAATTGCTTAGCCGACTTTGTCATAACGACTTGTACAAAGAAGTTATTTTTTCTGAGCAGCCTAATTAATTCTGCAGTTTTGTAAGCAGCTATGCTTCCAGTGACTCCTAGTAATATCTTCTTTTTAAGCATGGTTAAGTTAAAATAAATTAATTAGGTATGAAAGTATAGCAAATATGAGTCATGTTTTTGGAATCGATGGGTGTAGCGGACGATGATATCCTTGATGCCATCTCAGTTTTATGGTCAACCCAGAAAATAATTGCTAATATAGTTTCTTTCGTTCCAAAAAACCTTAAAACTCCTTTGGGTAAAATTTACTACTAAATGAAAAATATTGGAAACAAAATAATTTGGGGGCTTGTGTCACTTCTAGGCGCCTTTGCATTTTCATTAATAGCATTTCAGAGAGAGGAGTCTATTAATGCGATATGGTTTATCACAGCCGCAATTTGCATTTATGTGGTTGCCTACCGTTTTTATTCAGCTTGGATTGCAACAAAAGCACTAGTAATAGATGGATCAAGACAGACTCCAGCAGTCAAATTTAGTAATAGCCGAGATTTTGTTCCCACAAATAAATGGGTATTGTTTGGCATTCATTTTGCAGCTATTGCGGGACCAGGACCATTGGTTGGCCCAACGCTTGCAGCACAATTTGGCTATCTTCCGGGTACAATTTGGATCTTAGTTGGTGCAGTGGTGGGTGGCGCTGTTCAAGATATGGTAATTTTATTTTTTTCAGTAAGAAGGAATGGTAAGAGTTTAGGTCAAATGGCTAAGGAGGAGTTAGGTGCTTTAGCTGGCTTAGCTTCCTTGATAGGCACTTTTGTAATTATGATTATTCTAATTGCTGTTTTAGGCTTAGTAGTTGTGAACGCAATGAAAAATAGTCCTTGGGCAACATCTACGGTTGTTGCGACAATTCCAATAGCAATTCTTGTTGGCTTGTATATGAGATTCATCCGACCAGGGCGGGTGCTAGAAGCAACTGCTATTGGAGTAATTTTACTTCTAATGTCTGTTTATATGGGAAGCGTTATTGATAACTCAGAATCAATGAGGGGTTATTTTGATCATGGCGGTCTTTTTCTGGCATGGGCTCTTATCATCTATGGTTTTGTTGCTGCTGTTTTACCTATATGGATGCTTCTTGCTCCAAGAGATTATTTATCAACTTTTGTAAAACTTGGTACGATTATTTTCCTTGCGATTGCCATTGCAATCCTCCAACCTGAAATAAAAATGCCTGCAGTTACTCAGTTTACTGATGGATCTGGCCCTATATTTGGAGGGAGCGTCTTCCCCTTTGTTTTTATTACAATTGCATGTGGAGCTATTTCTGGATTTCATGCATTAATCTCATCAGGGACAACCCCAAAATTAATAGACAATGAAAGACATATACCAATGATTGGGTATGGTGGAATGTTGCTCGAGTCATTTGTTGCGATTATGGCTATGGTGGCAGCTTGTGTTTTAGAGCCTGGAATATATTTCGCAATTAATAGCCCAGCCGGAGTTGTTGGGACAGAGGCGAGCGAAATAATTAGTAAAATTAATTCATGGGGGTATTCGGTGACCGTTGAACAGATGAATCAATTAGCCAAAGATGTTGGTGAATCTACATTATTTGCACGGACCGGCGGCGCCCCATCCCTAGCGGTTGGCATGGCGACTATTTTTGCTAATGCATTTGGAAAACATTTATTAGCTTTATGGTATCACTTTGCCATAATGTTTGAAGCTGTTTTTATTTTAACTACTTTAGATTCAGGTACAAGAGTTGGAAGATTTATGTTGCAGGATATGCTTGGGAACCTCCATCCTAAGTTAGGGAGAACTTCTTGGCTTCCATCAATTATTCTGACAAGTTTTATTGTTGTTTCTTGTTGGGGGTATTTTTTATATATTGGAGTTATTGACCCTAATGGCGGTGTAAATATATTATGGCCTCTGTTTGGAATTGCGAATCAAATGTTAGCAGCAATTGCTTTAAGTGTCGGTACAGCGATATTGATTAAGTCAGATAAGATAAATTTTGCTTGGATTACCGCAATCCCCCTGGCTTGGCTTATGATAATTACAACATCTGCCTCTTATCAAAAAATATTTAGTGAAGATGTTCGTATAGGCTTCCTTTCTGCAGCGAGTGCAATGTCGCAAAAAATTAGTGAAGGACATATACCTGAATATGGAATTGATGTTGCTCAAAAACTTATTTTTAATTTGAAGCTGGATGCTGGCATTACTATATTTTTAGTTATTATTTTATGGATAGTCATCATTGATGTAATTAGGATTGCTGTGAAAACGAAGATTAACAATCATAAGAGAAAATTATTGAATGTTTAGCTTAAGGAAATTGTGGGTATACATCCGTACTGTAAGTGGTGATAATGACTATGAAGTTTATCTAGAAAATTTTAGGTGTTGTAGAAAGCATAATAAAGATTACCCATTATCGAGAGCAGAATATTTCCAATCAAAGCTAGAGGGAAAATGGAATAAAATTAATCGTTGTTGTTAATAGTGGAGCTTTTGAAATACATAAAAATCCCAAGGATCAGCATAGGAAATGACAACCATTGACCCATAGAAAAATCTAAATAAAGAAGGCCTAGGTGTCCATCAGGCTCTCTTGTATATTCAATTAAAAATCTAAACAATCCATAAAAAATTAAAAACAAAGCAGATATCTTTCCCACATCCCTTTTCTTTTTTGCATAAAACCAAAGAATTAAGAAAAGAACAAGGCCCTCAAAAAAAGATTGATATATTTGTGATGGGTGTCTGATGACATTGTCAACTGCAGGAAAAATAATTCCCCATGAAGCTTCTGTCGGTCTACCCCATAACTCTTGATTAATAAAGTTACCAATCCTTCCAAAGCCCAAGCCTAAGGGAACCAAGGGCGCAATAAAGTCTGTCAAGACCAGCCATCGGATTTGATATTTTCTTGCAATCATCATCATCCCAATTAACACACCTAAGAAACCACCATGAAAGGACATGCCACCCTGCCAAAAAGCAAATATTTCTGCAGGGTGATTTAGATAATATCCGGGCTGATAAAAAAATACATAACCTAGTCTTCCGCCCAATATCACGCCAAGTGCCCCGAAAAAAAACATATCGTCTAACATCTTTTCATCAATTAAGGACCATGTTTGATTTCTTAATTGTTTTTTACCAAAATATATAAAAGATAAAAAACCAATGAAGTACATTAGCCCATACCAATGTAATTCAATAGGACCTAATGATATTGCGATGGGATCAAATTGTGGATGAGTCAGCATATAGGAGCAATTATAAGTTAAAATTACGATGTATTTAAAAATTTAGGAATTATTGTAATGCCAGAATATCGATCAAGAATAACCACACAAGGCAGAAATCAAGCAGGCGCAAGAGCGCTTTGGCGTGCAACTGGAATGAAGGACGAAGATTTTGTAAAGCCTATTATTGCTGTTGTTAATTCATTTACTCAGTTTGTTCCAGGACATGTGCATTTAAAAGATATGGGGCAATTGGTGGCAAAAGAAATTGAGAGGCATGGTGGTGTAGCTAAGGAATTTAATACTATAGCAGTTGATGATGGCATTGCTATGGGGCATGACGGCATGCTTTATAGCCTACCAAGTAGAGATCTAATTGCAGATAGCGTTGAATATATGGTAAATGCTCATTGGGCTGATGCAATGGTATGTATTTCAAATTGTGACAAAATAACGCCTGGAATGCTGATGGCTGCAATGCGAATTAATATCCCTGTTATTTTTGTATCGGGCGGACCAATGGAGGCTGGTAAGGTAAATTGGGAAGATGCCGTTACTAAGATTGATTTAATATCGCCTATGGTTGAATCAGCGAACAAATCAACATCAGATGCAAGGTTAAAGGAGCTTGAAGAATCAGCATGCCCAACATGTGGGTCATGTTCAGGCATGTTCACAGCCAATTCTATGAACTGTCTAACGGAGGCGCTTGGGCTTAGCTTGCCTGGAAATGGAAGCGCCCTTGCAACACATTTAAAAAGAAAAGAATTATTCCTAGAGGCAGGAAAAATAATCGTTGATATAACAAAAAGATTTTACGAGAAAGATGAAAAAGGAATTTTACCTAGGGATATTGCAACAAAAGAAGCATTTGAGAATGCCATGAGTTTAGATGTCTCAATGGGTGGGTCTACCAATACAGTTCTTCATTTACTTGCCGCAGCGAAAGAAGCTAAAGTTGATTTCACAATGAAGGATATTGATAGAATTTCGAGAGATGTTCCGTGTTTAGCTAAGGTTGCTCCAGCATCTCAAAAATATCATATGGAGGATGTTCATAGGGCAGGCGGTGTATTTGGATTATTGGGTGAGCTAAAAAGAGCAAATAAGATCCATGAAAATGTGAGCTGTGTGCACTCATCGAGTTTAGGTGAAGCAATAGATCGCTGGGACATTGTAAATTCTAAAGATAATTCTGTTAAAGAATTTTTCTTAGCAGCACCCGGGGGCATCAGAACAACTCAAGCATTTAGTCAAGATCGAGCATGGCCATCCTTAGATCTTGATAGAGAAAGTGGTTGTATTAGGAATAAAAAAAATGCATATAGCCAAGATGGTGGACTAGCTGTACTTTATGGAAACATTGCATCAGAGGGTTGTATCGTTAAAACAGCTGGGGTTGATGAAGAGATATTAATATTCACTGGAAAAGTTAGGCTTTTTGAATCACAAGATACCGCTGTTGAAGCTATATTGGCAGATAAAGTTAAGGAAGGTGATATTGTTCTTATTGTTTATGAGGGACCAAAAGGAGGTCCAGGTATGCAAGAAATGCTTTATCCGACGGCATATTTAAAATCCAAGGGGCTTGGAAAGTCTTGCGCATTATTGACTGATGGGAGGTTTTCTGGAGGAACTTCTGGTCTTAGTATAGGGCATGTATCACCTGAAGCTGCAGAGGGAGGGGCAATAGCATTAGTTGAAGAAGGTGATGTTATTGAAATTAATATTCCTAAAAGATCAATAAACCTAAAAATAAGTGAAGATGATTTAAGAAAACGAAGAGTTATAATGGATCAAAAAGATAATGCTTGGCAACCAAAACCAAGACCACGTAGGGTATCAGAAGCTCTGAAGGCTTATGCACTAATGGCAACAAG
>JABHXS010000058.1 GCA_018657165.1 Nitrosomonadales bacterium | reverse complement strand
AGCTCTCTTCAGTGGTGTACAGATTTAAATAAAACATTCTCAGGCATTAAGGGGTTGTTAAATTATGGTGGGCTATTCATTTTTAGTACATTTGGTCCAAAAACATTAAATGAGTTGTCAAAAATTAACGAAGCACTTTACCACAAGAATACAGTGAATTATTTTACCCATATGCATGATATTGGCGATATGTTAATTTCAAATGGTTTTTCGAATCCTGTTTTAGATTCTGAGCAACACATACTTACCTATAGCAGTGTTGATAAATTGTTTATAGATATTAAAAATATAGGTGCGACAAGTTCATTTAATCAAGAAAAAAAAGGTCTTGGTGGTAAGAATTACCTCAAGAAAATCAGCCTGGAATATGAAAAATATAAAAAATCTGGCCTTTTTCCAGCCACATATGAGGTGATTTATGGGTATGCATGGAATATGAGTAAAAACCAAAAACTTTAGGACATTTAATATTAAATATGAATAATACTTTTTTTATTACAGGAACAGATACTGGTATTGGTAAAACTTTTGTAGCATGTATTTTAATGCAATTTATAAAATCTCAACAAAAGAAAGTAATAGGTATGAAGCCAATTGCTGCGGGTATTGACAAAGCAAGGGGCGAGAATGCTAATGAAGATGTTATTTTGATTAAAAGTGAATGCAGCTCTGAAATAAGGGCAGATGAAATTAATACATATTCTTTTATTGAGCCAATAGCCCCCCACATTGCCGCACAAAAAAATAATGTAGAAATAGATCTAAGTAAAATTAAAATGCATGCAGAGAATTTAAAAAAAAGAGCGGATTATCTTTTTATTGAGGGAGCTGGTGGATACCTAGTCCCCTTGAACAGCAACAGTACAATGGCTGATTTAGTTGATGAGCTTGATATCCCAACTATTGTTGTTATTGGGGTTAAGTTGGGGTGTATAAATCATGGCCTTTTAACTATAGAAGCAATCTTAAAAAGAGGACAAAGAATTTTTGGTTGGGTAGCTAATATTATTGATAAGGATATGCTTGAGTCCGGTGAAAATATTTCCTCATTAAAGAAACGAATAAAGGCACCTCTTCTAGGCACTATTCCTTATAGCCCGCAACATAAAATTAAAGATTTAAAAAATTATATAACTTGGCCAATTGATTTGTAGAGATTATTGGCAGCTATATAATCTCTAATTTTTTCTGGTATAGCATCATCACCTACTCCTTTTTTAGATTGAAGTTTTTTTCTGATTTCTGAAGAGGCTATATTAATATAATCCATATGGTGTATGTAAATATAACCATTCCTTTTTAATTTCATTTTATTAATATTTTCTACTGAATGTTGTTCGTAAAATTCTTTTATTTCATTATCTTCAATAGTAGAGAGACTTGAAATTTCTCTATCGACTATAATAATGTGAGAGTAATCAAGTAACTTTCTCCAGTTTTTCCATGTATTGATTTGTAAGAAATTGTCACTGCCCATAATAAAAAAATTGATCGCATTATTTTTTTTAAAGATGTGTTTTAGCGTATTGAAAGTATATGATTTTTTTTTAATTAGACTTCTATCTAATTCATAAGAGCAAGCATTCATTTTCTTATTTTCTAGGGCAAGTTTAATCATGTTTAATCGGTGGTCTGCTGGCGCTAAGCTCTTGTTTGTAGCTGAAATTCCAGTCGGTATGAAGAATAATTCATCTAGATTTAATTTATTGATCAGGGCATGAGCAATCAACAGATGGCCATTGTGGATGGGGTTAAAGGCTCCACCGAATAGACCAATAAGAGGCATAGATTTATAATTATTGCCTAATTTCACCTTGGCCAAATACTATATATTTTAAAGATGTTAGGCCCTCAAGCCCGACTGGCCCTCTTGCATGAATCTTATCTGTTGAGATACCAATTTCTGCACCAAGCCCATATTCGAAGCCATCAGCAAATCTTGTTGACGCATTAATCATCACACTCGATGAATCAACTGCCTTAATAAATTCAAGAGCATTAGTTTCATTCTCTGTAATTATTGCCTCTGTATGTTTAGATGAATATTTGTTTATATGTTGTATGGCTTCTTCAAGTGAATTGACAATAATGATTGAAATATATGGCCCAAGATATTCTTCGTAGTAATCCTCATCGGTAGCAAGTTTTATTTGATTGAGTATACTTTTTGTTTTTTTACATCCACGCATTTCTATATTTTTTTGATTAAATATCTCATTAATTTTAGGAAGAAAATCTTCAGCAACTTGAGATGACACAACAAGTGACTCAAGAGTATTACATGTTCCTAGCCTTTGCGTTTTTGAGTTATCCACGATAGAAACTGCTTTATTAATATCTGCAAATTCATCTACATAAATATGGCAATTTCCATCTAAATGTTTAATTACAGGAATTGTTGCACTATTAGTTATTTTTTGAATAAGACTTTTACCCCCTCTTGGAATAATTACATCAACAAATTCATCCATTGTAATTAATTTATCAACAAGCATTCGATCAGTGGATTCAATAATTTGCACAGCTTTTTCAGGCAGGCCTGACTCAACAAGTGCATGCGTAATTAGTTTCCCTAAATATTTATTAGAGTTTATGGTTTCGCTCCCACCTCTTAAAATAATTGCATTACCAGCTTTTATTGTTAATGCTGACGAATCTATAGTTACATTTGGTCTTGATTCATAAATCATTCCAATAACGCCTATTGGAACTCTCATTTGACAAACTTCTATTCCACTCGGCCTTTTTTTTCTATTCACAATTTTACCAATTAGATCCTCAAGCGATTTAACCTGAAGTAAACCATCACACATGCTTCTAATATTAGATTCTGTTAATGTCATTCTATCTATGAAAGCGGCATCTAATTTTCGTTTATTAGCCTCCAGCAAATCTAACGAATTCGCTTTTATGATATTTTTTTGATTTTTTTCGAGAGACTTTGCTAAAAGCTCTAGAAACATGTTTTTTTGTTTTGAGGTTACATAAGAGAGTCGATGGCTTGCGTTCCTTGCATTAACTCCAAGGTTTCGCATATATTCATCCATTTTTTAAGTTTATTCTTTTATTCATCATTTTTACAATTCCTATTGAAAATCTTTTAATTTCTAACCATGGGTCTCCCATTTTTAAACCCTTGCCTATTTGATCTATTTCTTGGATCTTATTAAGACAAGCCTCTACTTGCTTTACACTTAATGTTCTAATGGCTTTAGAAGCTAAATTCTGTGAATTTCCAAAGATTCTTAATTTTATAAAAATGTTTGAATTGATTGATTGATTTTTAGATAATTTAATTCGAGAAACAGCTTTAAAAAACCAAGCAAATAATCCATTAATCATCAAAGGCTGAATGCCTTTCTGTTCAAGATAGTTTGAAGTCTCGTTTGTTTTTTTTAGATCTCCATTGATGCAATGTTCAATAAAATTAAAACCATCATATCTTGATCCATTGGTAATATGCGCTGCGAGTAATGACTCATTTACTTCTTGTTTATTATAAATTAGTTTTATTTTTTGTATATCATTGTCAGCTTGTATTAAATTACCCAAAGAGTAATTGATAAGGAGTTTTTTAGCATCATTTGTAAGGTTAATTTTATGAAGTTGGATTCTATCCTCTACAGCCTGTGTAAGTTGCTCACTGTTAGGTTCATCGACCTCTATCATAAGACTTAGGTTTTTTAGTAATTCAAACCAATTTTGTTTTTTATAGTCTTTAAAACTTTTTTTAAAATAGAAAATAAAATAGTCTTCTGCGTTTGCCTTTATATTTTTTACCAAGATATCTTTAATTTCTTTTTTTATAAGGCCATCAGAAACCTCAATCTCATATAACATTTTTGAACTAAAAAGTGATTGACTATTTAAGGCATGATCAAGATCATTAAGATCGTAACTATTTTCAATTTTTACTGTAATTTTATCGACGCTGTCTTTGTGGCATGAGTTATTGATATCATCTTTTACTGAGCTAATCTGCATCGGCTCTTTTCCAACAACAACCATACAATTTTTATTATTTTCTTTAAGGTTTGAAAGTATGTTAGAGGGTGCAAATTTTGCTAGCATTTTATTTTGAAAGCGAAATCTGTGTGGTCATTGTTTTAATTAATTGGTCTTCCATGCCAGATGCTAGCCTTTTTTCCTCCTCATCTTTAGCTAAAATGT
>JABHXS010000084.1 GCA_018657165.1 Nitrosomonadales bacterium | reverse complement strand
TTTCTTACCTTAGCGGTTGTGCCTGTTTTATATTCCATATTATTCAAGGATAAGGCAGCCCATGGAAAATAAATTCAATGACCACTGAGAAAAAAAAATATCCAAGAGATGGGGAAAGAGTTGTAAATAATTCTCAAAGGTTATTCTTGGTTTATATTATCTGCATACTTGTTGATATGATGATTCTGAATTTATATGCAGAATTTACTCATTCTGTTTATGTAGAGTCTTTTTCTATAACAATTTTTATCGCTATTTTCTTACAATTATTTATTGCCCTAACAAAACAAGTAGAGCATAAGTTATCAATATTTTTTTCTGAAAAAAAAGGCCATCTGTCAAAGATAAAGTATTTTTTTGCATTATGGGCATTGGTGTTTTTTTCTAAAGTATTGATGCTCCACGGCGCTAATTTAATTTTTGGAGACAAAATAAATTTCTATGGAGTTTTTAATGGGCTATTGGCATTTATTATCCTTATACTGTCCTTTCTTTTAGGGGAGTATTTACTGATAAAGGTTTATCGCGCACTTG
Organism: Nitrosomonadales bacterium; assembly: GCA_018657165.1. Taxonomy (GTDB): domain Bacteria; phylum Pseudomonadota; class Gammaproteobacteria; order Burkholderiales; family Methylophilaceae; genus BACL14. The sequence goes on along the minus strand of JABHXS010000084.1, from coordinate 8,176 downwards.
AGACAAAAACCTAGCCGGCCTTAGTGTCTTAAATTTATTTTTGATTTCCTTAAGGTGCTCAATAGATCACATAAAGAACCATTTGTTGGATAATTTTTGTTTATTTGAAGGGCATCAATTTTTAAAATTAATTGTTCAAGTAATTTTGTATAAACCTCATTCACGTAATGATCCATAGTGACTTTATCAAACCTAAGTACCTTCCAATGCGAAATGTTCATTTCTCTAATAAAATTATCCGGGTGTGTTTCTCTATTTGATTTTGATTGATAAATCTTAACCTTTAAATCACCATACAAAATTGTACTTTGTGGTTGGTAAGATAAAATGGGTTTAATGATAACAATGGCATCTGTTACAGAATCAGAGGAACATTTTTTTACGTTAGAATAGGCAGGTAAGTTAGCAATCGCCTTATCCATCATTGGAGAAGGTTGGTAGATGTAATCATCATAAGGATTGCTCAGATATTGATTGATAGACTGATCAACAAAGTACTGAAGATTTGCAGCGTGTAATAGGTTTGTTAAAAAGAGAGTTGAAATGAAAAATATAATTTTTTTTACAAATGCACTAGTCATTATTTTTGCCCTATATACTAACCCTGTAAGGGCAGATTTTACAGCAAAAGTTCAGCGGGTGGTTGATGGCGATACAGTTTATGTGGTTGATAAATCTGGAAATGAATTCAAGGTAAGGCTTACAGGGATTGACGCACCAGAAAAAAATCAATCTTATGGATTAGCATCAGGTCATCATTTAAGTAAGGCTATCAAAAATAGATGGGTTTTTCTTGAATCCAAACCTAGGAAAGAAAAGCTATATTCCGTTGATCGTTATAATAGAGTTTTAGCTAAAATTTTATTGGATGGTCAGGATATAAATTTAATCCAGATTTCAAGCGGATATGCATGGCATTTCAAGAGATACCAAAAAAAACAAAGCCAGGTAGATCGAGAATCCTATAGTAAGGCAGAATTGGATGCAAAAAGGAATCAACTAGGCCTTTGGAAAGAAAAAAAACCGATTGCCCCATGGAAGTGGCGTAAAATGAAAAAATAATTTTTTAAGCTTAGGAGCTGAGTTTTTGAGAAATAATTTATCTACGAACTTTATAACGCTTTTATTACCAATCTTTTTTACTACCCCAGTTTATTCTGCATGCATGGATTTTTATAATCATGAACTAAAAACCTTGCAGGGAAGGGCGTTTAATTTGTGTGAGCATCAAGATAAACCTATTTTATTCGTTAATACAGCAAGTAAGTGTGGTTTTACATCTCAATTTGAGGGATTAGAGAAGCTTTATAAGCAACATAATGAGCATATGCTAGTAATTGGCTTTCCTTCAAATGACTTTAATCAAGAGTTTAATTCTGATAAAGAAATTCAGGATTTCTGCAAGTTAACTTACGCTGTTGATTTTCCAATGATGAGTAGGTCAAATGTTGTTGGGCCTAAAGTAAACCCGGTGTATAAGAATTTAAAACAAATGACAGGGGAGGCACCTATGTGGAATTTTTATAAATATATCGTCATGCCCAATGCTGAATCCGCTTTTGTTTTTCCAAGCACCGTGGATCCAGAGTCTTTAGAAATTATGGGATTGCTCGAGCCTTATTTCGGAGATTAATTTTTCATAAATTGTATGATTATTGCTGAGAGTTCCTCAACTGATTTTGAGGTGGAGTCTGCTGTCGGTATCCTAATTTTTTTCATTAGGTTCTCGGCTTGTTTAATTTCCTGCCTACAATTAGATAGCGATGCATAATGACTGTTAGGCCTTCTTTCACTTCTGAGAGAGTGTAATCGTTCAGCTTTGATTGTGAGCCCAAATATCTTGTCAAGGTATCCTTCTAAGATAGGAGGCAATTTTCCTCTTTCAAAGTCCTCAGGAATTAGGGGGTAGTTCGCAGCTTTGATTCCGAACTGCATTGCAAGATAAATACTGGTGGGTGTTTTACCACTTCTAGAAACACCTATAAGTATGACTTGTGCTTGATTAAGTCCAGTATGGGTCATTCCATCATCATGGCCTAATGCAAAGTTAATTGCCTCCATTCTAGAGCCATAATTATTGGTTTTCATGCTGTGGGAAACCCCAGGCCTTGTTAACGGTTGTTCATCTAGCTCAATTCCCAAGGGATGAATAAATGAATCAAATAGATCAATGTAATAAGCATCTACAGCTTTTAACTCATTTCTTAAGATTTTATTTCCGATTGACATGATGACGATAGGCCTTGCACCAGTCATCATTTTGGCATTAACTATTCTCTTTTGAGCATCCTCAACTTTAGCAATTGAGTCTGTGAAGGGTATTCTAATTTGATCAAATTCAGTTTCAGGAAAATGTGCTAATAGACCACCTAAAGAACCAGCCGTAATACCTGTCCCATCAGATATAAAAAAGGCTGTCCTTTTATTTTTAGCCATTTATTTTTCGCTTAATTTTTTCCATGTACTTATTACTGTATCAGGATTTAAAGACATCGAATCCATTTTTTGTTTCAAAAGCCATTTAGCAAAATCTGGGTGATCAGACGGGCCTTGACCGCAGATACCCACATACCTTTTACTTTTTTTAGCACCTTCAATCGCTAACTCGATTAACCTTATAACAGCTGGATCTCTTTCATCAAAACCATCTGCTAAAATTCCTGAATCTCTATCAGTCCCTAATGTAAGCTGAGTTAAATCATTTGAACCAATTGAAAACCCATCAAAGTAATTTAAAAAATCTTTAGCTAAAATTGCGTTTGAGGGGACCTCACACATCATAATTAGCCTTAACCCATTCTCTCCTCGTTTAAGCCCATTCTTTTCAAGAATATTGATTACTGCTTCGGCCTCCTTGAGGGTTCTCACGAAAGGGATCATCAATTCAATATTTGTTAAACCCATTTCATTTCTTGCTTTCAACATAGCCTCGCATTCGAGTTTAAAACAATCTTTAAATTGATCGGAAATATATCTTGCAGCACCCCTGAATCCAATCATTGGGTTTTCTTCGTCAGGTTCATAGATATCGCCTGCAACTAATTTTTTATACTCATTTGATTTGAAATCCGACATCCTCACAATGACTGGTTTTGGGTAAAATGCAGACGCGATAGTCGCAACACCCTCAGTTACTTTATTTACATAAAAATCTTTTGGAGAAGCATACCCTTTAGACTTAAAGTCAATAGTTTTTTGGATATCCTCTGGCATAGCCTTGTAGTTTAAGATGGCCTTTGGGTGAATTCCAATCATATTGTTAATAACAAATTCAAGTCTAGCAAGACCAACACCATCATTAGGAATTTGTGCAAAGGTAAAAGCCATATCTGGATTACCTACATTCATCATTAGTTTTATGGGTAACTTTGGCAATTCGCCATCATCTTGTACTTTTATTTCAAAATCCAATTTACCCTGATAGACGATTCCAGTTTCACCTTCCGAGCAAGAAACTGTAACGGTATCCTGCTCTGTAAGAAGTTCAGTCGCATTAACACTACCAACAATCGCTGGAATTCCTAACTCTCTTGCGATTATTGCCGCGTGACATGTTCTGCCTCCTCGGTTTGTAACTAAAGCAGAAGCTCTTTTCATAACAGGCTCCCAATTTGGATCAGTCATGTCAGCCACAAGCACATCGCCTGGTTGGACGGTATGCATTTCTGAAGGGTCTTTTACGATTCTTACAGGCCCCACCCCAATTTTTTGCGTAACAGCTCTGCCTGCAACAAGTGCCTTACTAGATTCCTTTAATGTGTAGGTTTCTGTTGTATTTTGATTCTGAGATTTAACTGTTTCAGGCCTAGCTTGGAGTATGTATAGCTTCCCATCAAGCCCATTCCTACCCCACTCAATATCCATTGGGCAACCATAATGTGACTCAATAATCATTGCATAATTAGCTAATTCTGTAACATCCTCATCCTTAATACTAAATTGGTCTGATAAATTCTCTTCGACATCTATGGTGCTTGTACTTAAACCGGCCTTAGTATCCTCACTAAACACCATTTTAATTTTTTTTGATCCAATAGATTTTCTAACTATCGCATTTTTACCAAGATTTAGAAGTGATTTATGAACATAAAATTCATCTGGATTTACTGCGCCTTGAACTACCGTTTCGCCTAACCCATAAGATGATGTGATAAAAATTACATCTTTGAAGCCTGATTCTGTATCAATAGTAAACATGACGCCTGAGGAGCCCATATCACTTCTGACCATTTGTTGTATGCCAGCTGATATTGCAACATCAGAATGAACAAAGTTTTTATGAACTCGATATGAAATTGCACGATCATTGTATAGCGAGGCAAATACCTCCTTAATCGCATGTCTTATATTATCTATGCCATGGATATTTAAAAAACTTTCCTGTTGGCCTGCAAATGATGCATCTGGCAAATCTTCAGCTGTAGCAGAAGATCGGACTGCAAATGTTGTTCCCTTGGGTGATTTCTCTAATAATTTATCATAGTGATTTTTAATGTTGTCTTCGAAGTCTTGAGAGAAGGATGTATCAAGAATCCATTTCCTGATCTTTTTACCGCTATCGGCTAGCTTAACTACGTCATTTACATCTAAATCCTTCAGCTCATGCTCAATTTTTTCTCCCAATCGGTCTTGGGCTAGAAAGTTATTGAAAGCATCTGCGGTTGTGGCAAACCCAGTTGGAACCCTAACTCCCTTTGCTTTAAGCTGAGATATCATTTCGCCGAGTGAGGCATTTTTACCCCCCACAATGGCAACGTCTTTATTTCTGAGTTCTTCGAAAGAAATTATACTTTGTGTCATTAGGTACCTTTGGAATAATCAATAATAATAATTTTGTACTGATTTTTCTATATAAATAATAATAAAGACCGTAATTCTGCCATAATTATGTGATTAATTGTCGACTTAAACTGAATTGATTCTAACAATCAAAAAAATAATATCAAAATTAATTTGAATGACAATCCTCTTAACTATTTGATAGAAAAAATTGTTGTTATTGTCTAAATTTTGCTAAAATGTCTCCCCCAAGCCATCCAGTTAAAAAACTAAGGCTTCATTATTAAACATACTAATTTAAAAACATACGGAGAAATCAATGGCTTCATTACTTGAACAACTAAAATCAATGACAACAATTGTTGCAGACACAGGTGAGGTAGATGCAATTAAGTCTTTAAAACCAGTCGATGCTACAACTAACCCATCTTTACTTTTGAAGGCAAGCAAATTGCCGCAATGTGAGCCTATGATCGAGGAAGCTATCGCATACGCAAAAGGTAAAAGTTCTGACAAAGCTCAACAAATAGAAGATGCCGCTGACAAGCTGGCTGTTTTGGTTGGTTTAGAAATTTCCAAGCACATCCCTGGAAGAATATCTACGGAAGTAGATGCTAGCCTATCTTTTAATGTCGATAAAATGGTTGTTAAAGGAAAAAAAATTATTTCTTTGTATGAGGAAGCTGGATTAACAAAAGATAGAGTCTTAATTAAGTTAGCATCAACATGGGAAGGTATTAAAGCAGGTGAGATTTTAGAAAAAGAGGGGATTAACTGTAACTTAACCTTACTATTTAGCTTTGCTCAAGCAAGAGCTTGTGCTGAAGCAGGTGTTTTTCTAATATCCCCATTTGTTGGGAGAATTTTAGATTGGTATAAAGCAAGCACAGGAGAGGAATACACATCAGAAACTGACCCAGGTGTTGTTTCAGTTCGAAATATTTACAGTTGGTATAAAGAGCACGGATTTAAAACGGTAGTAATGGGCGCGTCATTCAGAAATATTGGTGAAATTACGGCTCTATCTGGTTGTGATCGGTTAACCATAGGGCCAGCACTTATTGAGGAGCTAGCTGCAACAGAAGGCGACCTTCCTCAGCACCTTAAAGATAATGGCGTAACCAAAGAAAAACCTTCTAAACTTGAAGAAGATCAATTTAGATTTGACCATAATGAAGATGCAATGGCAACCGAGAAGCTTTCAGAAGGGATTAGAAACTTTGTGATTGATCAAAATAAATTAGAGGATGCGCTTAGTCAAAAACTTTAAGCAATAGAACTTCATAGATTGACAATATTTAACTGAAGTTATATTATCCTCGGTCTACTCGAAGAGAACACTAAAGTTTTACGAGAAAAAGTTTTACGAGTTTTTAGCGTAGATATTTTATTAATTGAAGTAATATTAAATAATGGGAGATATAAACCATGGCACTAACACAAATGGCACTAGATTCATTAGATTTTGACGCAACAGTAGCATTAGCTGAAACAGTTGCTCCTCACGTAGATATACTAGAAATTGGTACACCTTGTATCAAACACAACGGTATTAAACTACTTGAAACATTAAAAGCAAAGTTTCCAAACAACCTTATTCTTGTTGATCTAAAAACAATGGATGCTGGTGAGTATGAAGCTGAGCCTTTCTATAAAGCAGGTGCTGATATCTGTACTGTATTAGGTGCTTCTGGTATTGCTACTATTAAAGGCGTTATCGCTGCTGCTAAGAAATATGGAAAAGAATGTCAGGTAGATATGATCAACGTTGATGATAAAGAATCTCTAGCAAAAGAAGCTGTTGCTGCTGGTGCAGATATCATTGGTGTTCATACCGGTCTTGATGCTCAAGCTGCTGGTCACACACCTTTTGCTGATCTTGCTGCAATTGCTGCTTTAAATACTGGTGCTAAAATTTCAGTTGCTGGTGGTGTTAAAGCTGCTACAACTCAAGAAGTTAAAGACGCGGGTGCTGCAATTATTGTTGCAGGTGCTGCAATTTACGGCGCTGCTGATCCTGCTGCAGCTGCTGCAGAAATTACTTCTATCGCTCACTAATAGCGAAAAGAAATTGTATATTTCAAAAAACCCGGCTTTATCGCCGGGTTTTTTTTGGTATCATTAAAGATAAAAATAATGATGAGGAGTTAAAGTTAGTATGGATACACAAAAATTAATTATTGATAAGATTACAGCCGTTCTTGATTCAACAGATAAAAACCAAGCTTCTGAATTGAAAAAATTAATTGACCAAGCGGGGCATATTTTTGTTGCAGGTGCTGGTAGATCAAAATTAGTATCAAGTTTTTTAGCAATGAGGTTGGTTCATTGTGGCTATAACGTGAGTATGGTTGGTGAAATCGTGACTCCAGCGCTGAAAGAGGGAGATTTATATATTGTAATTTCAGGTTCTGGTGGAACCAAAACACTTCTTCCTACACTTGAAACTGCAAAATCCAAGGGTGCTAAGATTGCGGTTGTTTCAATGAAAAGCACATCTGCAATGGCTGAATTAGCAGATTTAACTCTAAAAATGGGCAACGATGAAGTGTTTGCGCTTACAAAAGGTTTACCAATGGGGACATCATTTGAGCTATCAACCCTGGTTTATCTCGAAGCAATTATTGGTGAGATTGTCTTTGATAAAGACCTTACTGAAGAGGGTATGAGAGCTATTCATGCTAACCTTGAATAGGGCTTTAATATAATTTACAAAAAAGGACACCTAGGTGTCCTTTTTTTATTCTTTAGAAAAATAATGGTTTTTGATAGATAATAATTTTATGTTAATCAAAAAAATTCCATATCGTATTGATACAACTATTTATTATGAACAAATTCGCCACTTAGATTGGCCTGTTTTTTTGGATAGCTGTTACCAGGCTGATAGAGAAAAAAGCCCGTATGCACGGTATGACATTATTTCAGCTGAGCCTTTCGTTAAAATTTACTCGGATTCAAGTTTGACAAGTGTGTGCGAAAAAAGTCAAACCTATAACTCTGAAGAAGATGGTTTAAAAATAGTGGAGAGATATATTAATCAATATTCAAAACCACATTCAGAAATTCCATTTATTGGCGGCGCAATTGGTTATTGTTCCTATGAGATGAAGGATGCAACAAAAAGTAATTTAAGATTGCCTAAGATGTCGATGGGAATATATGATTGGGCCCTTATAGTTGATCATTTCCTTCAGGAGGCTTATTTAGTAACCACAAATACTGATAAAAATACCAGTAAAAATTGGTCAACCTATATTGACTTATTGAGTGTGATAAAAGTTAACAAAGAAAATAATTTTATTATAAAAGGTGATATAGCCGAGAATCTATCCATTGATGAATATCGTGATAAATTTAATTCGGTGATGAGTTATTTGGAAGAAGGTGATTGTTA